>DASQKG010000140.1:0-20297 GCA_035630655.1 Pyrinomonadaceae bacterium | reverse complement strand
GCGACGCAACTCCTTCAGAGTTGCGTCTTCTAAAAATGAATGCCTCTTTCCCAGGGTTGCCAAAGCGCAACCCTGGGCTGGAGCTAGCGAACGCTTTCAGCGTTATTCACTCGTACCTTCAGTTTTCACACACTCTCGGTAAGCGGGTGGGTCGCATTAGGCTCCGTACCCATCACTCATCACTCATCACTATTCCCCGTTTATCCCATAACGTTCACGTCGTGAATCAAATCGTTCCATTTCTTCAACCGATCTCACCCATACCGCCTCCTTCTGGCGCTGGAACGCGACTTGCTAATTTCGTGAACAAACTCTTCCCGAGTACGGCAATTATCGAAAGGGAAAATCAATGAAAGTTAACTATAAAGGCCTCGCCACGTCGGCAGCCCTCGCGCTCGCGGTGCTAATCGGCGTCACCGACGTCACGAGCGCGCAAGGTCGCCGCGGCCGGGGAGAGGAACGCCGGGAGGAGCGCCAGGAAACCCGTCAACATCGTCAGGAAAATCAGGCTGCGCGCGACCAGCGACGGGCTGAGCAGGAATCTCAACGCGCCGCCCAACGGCAACAGCGGGAACAACAACAGCAAGCTCAACAGGCTCAACGCAACGCTGAGCAACAGCAGGCCGCGCAACAGCGCGCTGCACAACAGCAGCCCCAGGAAAGTCGCGAATCACAGCGTGCGGCCCAGCAGCAACGTTGGGAACAGAACCGCCAACGCGTCCAACAGAACCAGGAACAGCAACGTGCCCAACAGCAACAGCGTTGGGAGCAAAACCGCCAGCGTGTCCAGCAGAACCAGGAACAGCAGCGGGCACAGCAGCAACAGCGTTTAGAAGAGATTCGCCGCCAGCGACAGAATCAACAGAACTCGGACTGGCAACGTCGTCAAGAAGCCGAGCGACAACGATCTGATCGTGGCCGCGTCTATTCCAATCGCACTAACGAGGATCGCGACTGGCGCTCCAACAACCCACAGTATTCCAATCGAAACAATCAGCAGCGCGACTGGCGTCAGTATCAGCAGAGACGTGCCGACCTATACCGCCAGGAACTATCTCGGCGGCAAAGTTACTATTTGCAGCACCAGCGTTTGCTCGAGCAGCAGCGACGACGCGCGCAGTTGCGCTATCAGCAACGATATCTGGAACGCTTGAGACAAGACCAACTACGTCTGCAAAGTTGGCGCTACAGCGATTATGGACCATACAACTATCGCTATTCGCGCGGCGGCACCTACTACGAAACTAATCGCTACGGGGCGCAGATGCTCCAACAAGCGGTCAACAACGGTTACGAGGAAGGCTACCGTGCAGGTCAGGCCGATCGTGAAGATGGTTGGGGCTACAGTCCACAAGCCGCCCTCGGATATGAGGACGCCAGCTATGGCTACAACGGTTATTACGTTGACCTGAGCGAGTATCGTCACTACTTCCGCGAAGGCTTCCAACGCGGCTACGAAGACGGCTACTACAGCCGCTCTCAGTATGGGCGTTATTCAAACGGCTCCGCCGGCATCCTCGGCACAATCCTGGAGGCAATCTTGAACCTCCAGCTTATTAACTAATCACTACTTAACTAACCACTCACCAGCCGTGAGTACCACCAGCGTCCAGTCTCGACATCGCGGTCGAGACTGGACGATTTTTCGTCAGCTCTGATACTCGCGCGCTAACTACTTCAATCGCGCGTAAACACAATCTCCTTGGAGTGCGCCGCCTTGTCGGCGCTTTCGCCCGTGGCGGCCTGGCGCCACGCTCGCCCGAGAAGTTAGGTTTCAACCCCAAGGACTCTTCACCCCAACGATCGCCGCGACAAGTCGCAGCAGACCAAAGCGGCGCCTGGCCGCCGCACTGCTCCAAGGAGGCGCCCTGTCATAAATTTTTCGTTCTAATCCAACTGCCTTCTTCCTTCTCCTTACTGCCTACTGCTTCCTGCCTTCTGCTTACTGCTCACCCCTTACTGCTTACTGCTTACTCTTTTCTCATCCGCGCGGATCTGCGTTAATCTGCGGCTAAATGCAATCCGATTCGATAGCCCGTCCAACTCTCGCAAGCTACCTCGACGATTACCTCCGCCGAGGCGACGCGACTGTATTCGTCCAGCGTCGGGGCTTGCGCTATGTGCGCTGGTCCTACCGTCAGCTTGTATTGACCGCGCGCAGGACAGCTCGTGAATTGGAGTCGCGCGGAATTGGAATCGGCGATCGCATACTCTTGTGCGGCGAGAACAGTCCGGAATGGGTCGCGACATTTTGGGGCTGCCTCGTGCGTGGCGCCGTTATCGTCCCACTTGATAAAGACAGCACCGAGGACTTTGTCTTCGCCGTTCAGCAACAGACCAACGCAACGCTGATCCTAGCCGGCAGCGACGTATCGTTCGCTGAAAGTTTAAATCTCCCTCTTCTTGTTTTAGAGGAATTGAGCGAAACGGTCGCATCTCACTCGGCCGAGCCTTACCCGCTTCAAGGTGTTGACGACAGCACACTCGTCGAAATCATTTTCACCTCCGGCACAACCTCAACACCGAAAGGCGTACTGCTCACACATCGTAATCTCCTCGCCAACCTGCAGCCGCTCGAAACCGAGATCGCAAAGTACATTAAGTGGGAGCGATTCGTTCATCCGATTCGCTTCCTAAACCTGGTCCCTTTGAGCCACGTCTTTGGACAGTTCATGGGCGTATTCGTGCCACAGCTTCTGGGTGGTGAAGTTCACTTTCATGACACGCTCAACCCTGCCGAAATCGTGCGTCGAACGCGTAAAAGCCGCATCTCTGTACTCGTACTCGTGCCGCGCATGCTCGATACACTCCGCGAGTGGCTCGCGCTCAACTACGCAAACAGATCTGAAAAGGTGGACCAGTTAGAAGATCGCATTGCCCGCGCTAAGGGTGCACGCTTCCTGCGGCGCTGGTGGATGTTTCGGGATGTGCATCGACAATTTGGCTGGAAGTTTTGGGCTTTCGTGTCCGGCGGTGCGACGCTCGACGAGCAGACGGAAACTTTTTGGCGTCGTCTCGGCTTTGCCGTTTTGCAAGGCTACGGCATGACCGAAACCGCGTCGCTCATCACAGTCACACATCCGTTTAAAGGAGGTCACGGTTCGATCGGCAAAATGATGCCCGGTTATGAAGTCAAACTCGACGAGTCGGGCGAAATCATCGTGCGCGGCGCGAGCGTGTCACCCGGCTACCTGACCGCCGAGGGTCGAATCACTCGAGACGCCCGCGAGTGGCTTCACACCGGCGACATCGGTGAAACCGACGATGCCGGCAATGTTTATTTCAAGGGACGCAAAGGCGACGTGATCGTCACCGCTGCCGGGTTGAACATCTATCCGGAAGATCTCGAAGCGGCGCTCAACCGCCAGCCCGAGGTGCGTGCGAGCTGCGTCATCAGTTGGAACGGCGTGGATGGTATGGAGCCCGCTGCGCCGCTAGCCGTCATCATCCTGCGCGATTCAAACGCCGGCGCTGCTGCAGCTGTCGAGCGCGCTAATCAAAGCCTCGCCGAATATCAAAAGATTCGTCGCTGGCACGTCTGGACTGAGCCGGACTTCCCACGCACCGCCACGCATAAGGTCCTGAAACGCGAAGTCGCTCAGAGGATCGCGGAAAGAATGAAGGATGAAGACGGAAGGATAAGGGATGAAATTGGAACCATGAAGGACGACGGCGGCAGTACGGATGCCATTTCATCCTTCATCCCTCATCCCTCATCCCTTTCTTCGCTGGATTCAATGGGTCGGATTGAATTGCTGAGCGCGCTTGAAGAGCGATACCAGATCGAAATTGACGAGGCTGCGTTTACCGCGGCTACCAACGTCGATGAAATTGAACGAATCGTTCGCGGCCAGATGGGAATGAGCAGTAAGCCGTATCCGTATCCGAAGTGGTCGCGCAAGTTTCCGATCACATGGCTACGCCTCTTGCTGTTCTACACAATCATACTGCCAATTACGCGAGTGATGAGCCGAATGCGCGTTGAGGGTGTCCAGCATCTTGACCACATCACTGGACCAGCTTTGTTTGTCGCCAATCACGTAACACTCGCCGACCACGCGCTTATTCTCGCGGCGCTTCCGCCACGCCTCCGTCACCGCCTGGCAATCGCCATGGAAGGCGAACGTCTTCGCGACTGGCTTCATCCACCTGCGGCCACAACTTGGTTCGTGCGGCTGCGCTTGCTGGCCCAGTACGTTTTGGTTACCACGTTTTTTCATGTCTTCCCGCTGCCGAAGCAAAGCGGCTTTCGCCGCGCGTTTGCTTACGCCGGTGAGTGTGTGGATCGAGGCGACAGCGTCCTGGTATTTCCCGAGGGAGAGCGTGCGCCGCGCGGACAAATGCACATGTGCCCCTTCCGCCCCGGCATCGGATTGCTCGCTAAGGAGCTAAACGCTTCCCTGACGAACGACCTAACCGTTCCCGTGGTCCCGGTAAAACTTCACGGCCTCTACGAACTCAAACGCCGGCAACAGTACTTCGCCCCTTCCGGCATGGTCTCTGTCGTTTTCGGCGAACCCCTCAAATTCGATTCCCGCGAGGAGCCCATCACGATCACCGAAGACCTCCAGCGCCGCCTCGAAGCAATGTGACGACTGTGGCATCATCAACCTCCTTGGAGTGGCCCGCGGCGGCCTGGCGCCGCTTGCGTCGCGCAGCTTCAACCTCGGATCTTCGGACGCGGTTACGAAGACGGCCACTAGTTGACTTTTATGAATCTCACACTCGTCACTACTCATCACTATTATTTTTGGTTTTCCATCCGCGTAAATCTGCTGTAATCTGCGGCTAATTTTTCCATGCCTACGAACGACGCCGAAATCAAAGTCTTCATCGCTCAGCGCCAAACCTCGAAGTGTGACGACTGTGGAGAAGAGCTTGGCCCGCACGCCTGGATCACCCTCGAGGAAAACAAAGGCGCGCTCTGTCTGACCTGTGCCGACCTCGACCATCTCGAATTTCTTCCTACGGGCGATGCCGCGCTCACCCGCCGAGCCCGTAAACACTCCGTACTGTCAGCCGTCGTTTTGAAATTCAGCCGCTCGCGCAAACGCTACGAACGCCAGGGACTACTAGTTGAAGAGAGTGCGCTGCAACAAGCTGAGGCTGAATGTCTGGCTGACAGTGAAGTCCGCGCGCGGCGGAGAGAGCGGGAAGTGGAAAGACGAGACGAGTTAGACCAGAAATACGTTGAATCGTTTGCCAAGCGCATCCGGGAAATTTTCCCTCGCTGTCCCGCAGGGCGTGAACAGCAAATCGCCGAACACGCGTGTCGCAAATACAGTGGCCGCGTCGGCCGGACCGCCGCCGCGAAAGATCTGGACGAAGCCGCCATCCGACTCGCCGTAGTCGCTCACATACGCCACCGCGAAACCAGCTACGACAACTTGCTGGGTAAGGGTCTCTCACGCCACGCGTCCCGTTCCGAAGTCCGCGCCCGTGTTAACGAAATTTCCGAATCCTGGCAATAACCTTGGAGTGCGCCCCCACGCCACCCAGAGCGGCTGCCGCGCTGGGGACCCCGGTTGTCGGCGCTTTGGCCTGCGCCGGCTCGACTCCAGTCCAAAGACTGTAGTGAGTCAGTTTGGTTCAGAGTGTCCGATAAACTTTAGGAAGCTCTGATCAAGTCAGATCTTTGATTTGTACCGCGAAGCGGTTATGTAATTCAGCCCAGGGTTGCCGCGCGGCGCGGCTACCCTGGGGAAAAGAGTCTAACGATACCCAACCCCAACCGGGGTTGTGGCGGTTTCGAGGATCGTGGTCAGGCAAATCAAGGTGATTGATTGACTGATACGTTTGATTGGCACGTAGGACGCAACCCCGGTTGGGGTTGCGTCTCTACGATCTGACTTGCGCAGAGCTTCCTTACCTTGTAGCGGCGCCACGACAAGCTAAAAAAGCTTATCGGACACCAATTGGCCCATTACGCAAAGACGCGCTCCATCCATCCAGATGCTTTGCCAATCGATACCGAGCTTCCTTATCATCACTGCATGCCACCAAAGAAAGCCCGAGCCGCAGCGGGCGCCACTCAAGGCGAACCCGCGCCAGACGGACTGCTTTTCGCAATTGCACCCGATGAGCCAGTCACCTCCCACGGTAATGACGCGCGACCTTCGTCGAACAAGCCCGAGCCCGAAGAATTACTCCTTCCTTCGCATGAGGAAGCTAAAACTCTTTATACCTTGGCCGCGCAGATAAAGGCACTTGCACCGTGGCAATGGATGGATGAGACAGATGTGTTTGGGGTCGAGGATCCGGAGACGGGAGAAATTGGGTTCGTCAGCGTAATGGGCAATATCGGAGAACACGAAGCCATCGGCGTCTACCTTGGCTCGGAAGGGATCTACGGTTTTATCGACTTGCACATTGATCCTTCGGCCACTGCTCATCGCCTTCTGGAAATCCCTCAAGTCCAACTTTCTTTCAGCGAGCCAAAGTTTTTGGAGAAGCGTGACCGCGATTTGCTCAAAGCGTCTGGACTTAAATTTAGCGGTAACAAGCCACAATTCCGCAGTTATCGTCCAGGATTCCTGCCATGGTTTATCACTCTCGAGGAAGCGCGTTTGCTCATTCATGCGCTCGCGCAGACGCTCGAGGTGACTAAACGCTTCGGAGCGCAATCAGTCGAGTTCCCGATGTCCGATGGGGCTGGCGAAGCCGAACCCTTTTTGGTTCGCGTTTCGCGCAACGCGGAGACTTCACGCAAAGAAGACAGCAAGCGTACTGGTTCATCGTCGTCCGTTTGGGTGGATCAAATCCAGCGTATCCCACCACCTGACATCCGTCCGAACGATTTCAGCCTCGATGCAAGCTTACTGAGAAAGCTGAAAGAGATTCCTCTCTCTACCATGCAACTCGAAGCCGATCTCTTCATTGGTCCCGGGAGGGTAGGAAAGCCCAACGAAAGACCGATGGCCCTGTACATGCTCATGCTTGCCGACCGACACAGCGGAATGATCCTGGGCTTTGAAGCGCTCGGGGCGGATCCATCATTGGATAGCATGTACGCGAGCATTCCGGGAAAGATTGTCGAGCTTCTCCCCGCAAACAATGTATTGCCAAAACAGATTATTGTTCGCTCAGAACTCCTGCTCGATCTGCTGGAGCCCATTGCAACTGAACTCAAGATTCAACTTCGCCAGGCGGACGAATTGCCCGCTATAGACGAAGCGTCCGCCTCAATGATGCGATTTGTACAGACCGGCAAAATGTAGACTCCGAATAAGCATTCGGACTAGGCATTCCAACCTTTGTAGATTGCACACCTCCTTGAACTGCAGTCAGTAGCATTACGAGTGTATCGACACTGCAAAAATTTCGTCATCGAATTGCAATTTTCCGAGCCCTCATCCCACGCAAACTCAAGTATTTCTCAACCACCCTCAATATCCTGTAATCGTGGCTTCAGAATTATTTTTGGTTAAAGACACCCGCAGGATCGTTTGGAGCGACGGCACATAAAGCGACAAGGGTTTCTGGTCAGGGCGAAGGAGGTAAAACCATGACACGCTCACGCATTTCAGAGTTTCAAAACCTATTAGCCGGCAACTTTCGAAGATTCGAGCAAAAGGCGAAGCACCGGCTCATCGGACTGCTTAGCATCCTGGCGATGCTTAGTTTGACATTAGCACCGGCCGGCCTCACCGCTGGTGAATTCGGGATGTCACTAAACTTGTCGAATACCGACCCTGGACGTTACATCGTTCAACTTTCTGATGCACCGCTGGCGAGCTATCGGGGCGGCATCCTTGGCCTTGCACCGACGAATCCGGCCGTGCTCGGTCAGGTAAAACTTGATGCGACGAGCGGCGCCAGCCGCGCTTATTTGGATTACCTCGCTCAAAGGCAGAGCTCGTTTCTGGTGAATGCGCAGTTGACGCTTGGTCGTCCCGTGGCAGTACTTGCCAACTATCGTTACGCCTTTAACGGTGTCGCATTGGCGATGACAGCGGGCGAGGCGGCGAAGGTTTCGCGCATGTCCGTCGTGAAGCAAGTTCAGCCTGAAAGGATTTATCAACTCCATACAGATGTTGGCCCAGCCTGGATTGGCGCACCCAGCCTGTGGAACGGTTCCGCAACAGGCGGTGCTGCCGGCACAAAAGGTGAAGGCGTCGTCGTGGGCGTGATCGACACAGGAGTTAACCATGATCATCGTTCCTTCGCGGATGTGGGTGGCGACGGTTACAACCACACGAATCCGCGCGGCTCTTTCTTTGGTGTTTGCGATCCGGTTACCGGACTTCCTTTCTGCAACGACAAGTTGATTGGAGTTTGGGACTTCACCGGCACTACGCCCGAAGACGACAACTTGCACGGCAGTCACACCGCAAGCACTGCGGCTGGAAACGTGGTCACGGCGAACATCCAGGCGCCTACGATGACGCTCACACGCGAAGTTTCAGGCGTAGCGCCACACGCTAACCTCATTACATATAAAGCCTGCGACACCGCTTCCGGCGGCTGCAGGGGTATTTCACTGGGACTAGCGATCGATCAAGCGACTGCGGACGGCGTCGACGTAATCAACTTTTCCATTGGCGGCGGTTCCAGCGATCCCTGGGCCGACGCGAATGCGCTTGGTTTCCTGGGTGCTCGCGACGCAGGAATTTTCGTTGCCGCGTCTGCAGGAAATGATGGGCCCGGAGCGTCGACCGTGGGCTCTCCATCTAATGCCCCATGGCTCATGAGCGTGGCCGCCAGCACGCACAATCGTAAGTTTGTCAGTTCAGTTGTAAACATGAGTGGCGGCGCTACCGCTGCTCCCGCAAACATCGCCGGGGCAAGTGTGTCAGCGGGTCATGGACCAGCGCGTATTGTCTATGCTGGTGACTACGGCTATCCGCTTTGCGGTGACGGGCCGGCGGATGCGGCCACTGGTAAGGCCGCTATTAATCCATTTACGCCCGGAACTTTTAACGGCGAAATCGTTATCTGTGATCGCGGAACCTATGGCCGTGTGGAAAAAGGAGAGAACGTTAAGGAGGGCGGCGCCGGTGGCATGATCCTGGCGAATGACGCAGCAAACGGAGGCTCGCTGATCGGCGATGCGCACGCTTTGCCGGCGGTTCATATTTCGTATGCGGCCGGCAACGTGCTCAAGAATTGGGTCGCGAATGGGGAAGGACACACCGGGACGATCACGCCAACCGTTTCTGACGTGAACGCGGCAAACGGCGATGCGATGGCCTCGTTCAGCTCGCGTGGCCCGGACAAATCGTCCCCGGGAATACTTAAGCCCGATGTGACTGCGCCGGGCGTCGACATTCTGGCAGCCTTCAACACGCTCGGTAACACGGGGCAGGTTGGTGGCGCCGAATGGGGCGTGATCAGCGGAACCTCGATGTCGAGTCCGCATTCCGCCGGCGCCGCTGCGCTGGTTCGTGCGGTTCATCCAAACTGGACGCCTGCGGAAGTGCAGTCAGCTTTGATGACGACCTCGGTAACCAGCGGCGTCAACGTGGGCGGCAAGATTGCAACTCCGTTTGATCGTGGCGCCGGACGCGTCGACTTAACTCAGGCAGCCCGAGCCGGCCTGGTGTTAAAGGAGACGTTGAGCCAGGGACAGACTGTGACGCAGTACTACGAAGCCGGGCAGGCCACTCCTACAAGTCTTAATCGGCCGAGCATGGCGAATGCAGACTGTAAAGGCACATGCTCGTGGACGCGTGTCGTCACGAGCACGCTTAACTCGACGGCTACATGGAGCGCGAAAACAACAGCTCCCAAGGGCGTACGTTTGAACGTAAGCCCCTCCAAATTCACCATTGCTCCAGGTGGGACGCAGGCGATCACAATCACAGCAGATGTAGCCGATGCACCGGTGGGCCAGTGGAGTTTTGCCGAGTTAAGTTTGACGTCGAAGGGCGTACCAACTGCCCACTTGCCTATCGCTGTATTTCCCGGTGGCACTGCACAACCAGTCAATATCGCTACCACTTCAACGACAGGCTCACACACGCAGACCGTAACTTCCGATCTTGAAATCGGGCGTTTCAGCTCGGTCATATCCGGCCTGTCGAAGGGCCACGTAATACAGCGCCAGATGGAACAGGATCCAACTTCGGGAGGCATTCCCGGCTCAGGCACTGGCCTCATCGGAATTCTGACTCCATACGAGGCGGTTGCAGGAACGTTCTTCATAACAATGGACGTGCCTCAGGGAGCGCGCTTCCTGATGAGCGAGATCACTGCGTCGACCGCGCCTGACGTTGACCTGTTTGTGGGTCGCGATCTGGATGGCGACAACGCGCCGGATGCGGCAGAGGAAGTTTGTCGCAGCGCCTCGGGTGTGTGGCAGGAGAAGTGCACTCTGAAGGCGCCCGCGGCCGGCAAGTGGTGGATCCTGGTTCAGAACTGGGCCTCGAGTCCAGCACTAATCGATACTATCGAGCTGACTGCCGCCGTTATTCCGGGAACGAACAACGGTAACCTGACGGCGACTGGTCCATCGACAACAATTCCGGCGGGTCAACCGTTTGACATTCTGCTGACCTGGAACGAACCGGCGTTAGCCGCAGGCGACTACTGGTTCGCGTTGGTGGAGTACGGTGCAGACTCGAGGCACCCGAACAATGCGGGCTCGCTACTGGTGCGGATCAACCGAACGCAGTAACGGTAGGACAGGCATTCCTGCCTGTCCTTGCCGTGGCTCAGGGCGAGGTAGGACAGGCATTCCTGCCTATCCTTGCGAGCAATACAATCTACCAACAACCAAACGCCGACCCTCATGGGGTCGGCGAAGGTTGTTATCGTGAACTTTCGTGTAATTCGTGGATCGCTTTCCTACGAACGAACTAGTCCGAATACTACCCCTGCCGCTCCTTTGCTCTTCCTTCGTTGCCTTGTAATCTGAGGACATGTTCGAAATAGATCGCTGTCTACTTATCGTCAAGCCGAAGCAACCATTCCTCGACTGGTCCCAATCCATCGACTACCAGGTTGACCTGACACTTGCAGACCTTCGCGAAGATTCCACGGCATACTTGATTCCTGAGTATGAAATGATCTCCGAACAGGCTGAAATCCTGGAGTGGTGTTATCAGTTTGTATTCGAAGCAGAGCTTAAGTCCTGGTACACGGATCCGGAGCTATGGCCCAAGGAGCGCAACCTGGAAATGTTTCTCGAATGGTTTGACGTCCGATTTCACAGCTTAGTGTTCGATCTTTTGAAAGAGCCTATTGAAATCCTTGACTACGGTCTGGACAACGATGTCGAACCCGGATCCAACGGTAACTAAATCAACAGCAGTCCTTCGTCTACTTCGTCGCAATAATTCCGTAGGAAGAATCCGATCCCTGAAGTGCAAAAGGTCGCACTCAACACTCATCATTCCCGCTTCCCGCTGGCTGCCTCCTGCCTCCTGCCTCCTGCCTCCCGCCTCCTGCCTTCCGCGGCAGTTGGACGCGGCTTGTATCGGACCTCTCTTTTGATCTCTGACTATGACCTCTGATCTCTGATTGTGACCTCGGGCACGGCTTCCAGCGCGGCTGCGAAGACGGCTACCAGAGCCGCCCTCAGTATGGACGTTGTTTTATTGTGGCCTTTCCTTTGTGCCGATTGCTGACTAATCTGTTCAGACTGCTGACCGCTTATTGCTACTTTCTTCCCTTCTTGACTATTTCCTTGCTACTGGAATAAAGTCCGCCCGCTTCACCGCAATACTGAAGTCGAGTTCCTCCATCTCCAAACTCGAACCCGGAACTCGAAATGCGTAACTTAGGAATATTCCGAGCCCCGAGTCGTCAAAATTTGAGCCGTGGTCGCCACCGCGAACATAGACGACATACTTTCCGTCTGCGCTGATCGAGAGACTCGTCAGCTCCTGGCCATCGTCCGTGTTGTAGTTTGTAAGACGGCGCGGTTTGAATTCGGGGCCCTCTGCAACCCAGATGTTGCGCAGACCGCGCTCGTCTAGCGCCCAGGCAATGCGCGACCCGGTTGATGCTGTAGTCAGTTCGTTCGGGAATGGGTAGCTCTTGATTTGGTCGAGGGTGAATGAAGTTGAGCGCTGAGCAACCGCCACGCCCGACAAGGTCATGAGTATGACAAAAATGGCGATGTAGCTTTTGGCGATAGGTGTATGGATCATATTGGTTGTTGGTGAAAACGATCCAAGAAGGTGCACGATCACAAACACTCGTCAGTGTTTATATAGCGGTAGTATTTTTGTTCAGACGCGAAGCTGAATTGTAAGGACACAACCGCGTTGCGGTTGGAAATCGTCCTATTCGCTTTCCCAGGGTAGCCGCCAAAGCTCGGCGACCCTGGGCTGTAAGACGTAGCCCCGTTGGGGCAAAGAACGGCCTACTTCACGCCGCGAGTCTTGAGCGTGAGCACAACGTCGTCGCGGATTAGGTTGTCGGAGGCGCCGGCGAAGTTGATGCCGAAGTCTTTGCGGTTGATTGCGAAGGTGCTGTCGACGGTGATCGCATCGGGGGCGACCACGATGTTGGCCGGGAAGGTTATCGACTTCGTTACGCCGTGCAAAGTTAGATTACCGGTGACGGTGTGACTGGCGCCGTTATCGCCGCCGGGTTTAATCGCAGTTGATTCGAACTTGGCTTCAGGGAATTTGGCGACGTCGAAGAAGTCGGCGGTCTTAAGGTGTTTGGTCAGGTCGGGAGTATCGGTTGTAATTGAAGTCGCGTCGATAGCGATTGTTACTTTGCTGGTTTCCGGTTTGCCGTTGTAGTCGATCGTTCCCGAGAACTTTTCAAACGCGCCGTCGTGTTTGCCGGTCACCTTAGAGCCGACGAACGTGATTTTCGAAGTGTCGGGCGTGATTCGATACTTTTCGCCCCCAGCTGATGTAGCCGACGTGGGTGCGGCGTCGCTCGTTACAGCCTTGGGTTGGTTCGTTGCCGGGTTGGAGCAGGAACACACGAACAGGGTGGTCAATAGGATCGTCAGAATCGTGCTTGAACGAAACATGAGTATTTCTCCTTGGAAAGTGGATTGGATGGGGGATAGTAGACAACACCGGAGGGGGTACTGACAAATCGCGCGCGGCCCGGCCTTGCGTCGATCACTGCACTGGCGCAACGAAGAGCGGGGCATGCCCTCCTTCCCTACCTTTAACTGTTCACCGGCGCCCGCTGCGTTGACGAGTCGGTGGCGCGACGAAGAGCGGGTACCTAAAACTCTGGCTTTCCGCGGGCGGCAGGAATAAACTAGGCGAACTTTGCAAAAGAGATGGACAGGGATGAGGGTCGTACCTAAAGTCGTACCTAAATACGCCGGGGTGATTCTGTCGGGCTTCAACAGAGTTGCGTCTCAACACCTGAAGCGTTTCAAACCCGGAGCGATGCATGTCGATCAAAAGCTCTGGCAGCGTTTGCGCCCCTATCAACCTGAATCCTGGAGAAGTGAGGAACAGAGGTCAGAGGTCATGGGTCAGAGGTCGGTAAGAGGGCAGAGGCCGGCGAGAGGATGGCAGAGGTCAGAGAGCAAACGGCAGTTACCACCCGGGGTGTGGGAGCAAACCAAGGTGCTGGAGTTGCTGGGCCACGTGAACTACAAAATCATCCAGGGCAATAGAGTTTATGTGGAAGTCGGCGGAGTCGTTTACAAGACTCTGTACGGCGGTTACTGGCGCAGCGTGTTCACAGGCGTCGAGCATTACCTGCTGAGATGTGAGCAAGTGTCAGGATCAGTATGGGCGGAAGAAGAAACCAACGCAGCTAAAGCGGTTGATCTGCCAATCGCGTTTTCGAATGAAGGCTGGACGGCGAGTGGGTATTCGTTGTCGTTTATGCTGTCGAGGGAATAGGAGTCAAGAGGTCAGAGGTCAGAGGTCAGAGGTCAGAGGTCAGAGGTCAGAGGTCAGAGGTCAGAAGATAAATCATTTTACGCCGCAGTACCCGCGGACGTTCAGTTACCCTCACAAACAGTACGTCGACTAATCACATGAAGCTGCACGAATCTAGCGAAGAGTGATATTAGCCAGAGGTACGAGTGATGAAGGTCAAATTGCAGGACGTGGTTGACACCATGGATATGCTTGGCGATGAGATGTCCGGGTATCTCAACAAGCGTACGGGTGAGTTGTACACCGTCAACAACGAGGAGATCGAGGCGGCCGAATTTGAAGAAGAAGACGCAGAGGACGAGGAGCTGGACGAGCAGCCTGAGTGGCTACGCGAATCGATTCAGAAGGCTCGCGAGATAAGTGAATCTGACGACTGGCTAGCGCTGCCCACGAAAAGGGATTTTCATGAGTACGGCATCATGGAAGAGTTCGGCCGCTCTCTAACCGATCCCAGATTGTCAAACACACTGCTAAGCGCTATTAAAGGCAGCGGCGCGTTCAGGCGCTTTCGAAGTGCACTGGACGATCTGGACCTACGGCAAGAGTGGTTTGGCTTCCGCAGCGCGGAATTGGAGAAGATTGCGGTCGAGTGGCTAGAAGAGAATCAGATCGAATATACGAGAGAAGCTGCGAGCGGCCAGGCCGCGAACTAAGGAGCTGATGGTTTCGGCCCGGTCGCGAGACTTACCACCACAGTGTCACCGACCGGCGTCCAACAAAAAGACAATCCACCAAATTATGGTCGGGTAGCATTGAAAGGAAACCGTTGAAACGGTTGGCTAGTCTTCCGTCTAATCTGATCACCGGGCTGAAGCCACGGTGCTAATGAGATCGTTCGGCGTAATGAAAGGCGTTGAACAGAAGTACAGATGATGATGCGGACTGATCCACGAACCTCACGAAATTACACGAAATCACAGCAAGACACCGACCAATCGCGCCGTTGGCGCTCTGAGCGGGGGCAAGCCCGCCTTCCCAACCTCTAACTACTCAGTGTCTATCGATTAGTGCTTCTGACCCCTGCTGGTTGCTGATTGCTGATTGCTAATTCCCTACCTCAAGACTCTAATGTCGCGTTCAGAGAAGATGCGCCATTCGTTTCCTGTGCGCTCCCATCTGAGTTCCTGAATCACCTGCCCGCGGCGGCTTAGTCGTCCATTCTCCACACGATACTTCTTGCGATAGCGCATGATGGCGGTGCGTCCTCCATCCTGAAAGATGAGCTCAGGCTCTTCCGCGCGAATGTCGATTACTGCCGCGGTCGAAAACACTCGCGCCTTTTCTGCGCGAACAAACGCACGAGAAGTGTTTCGAGTCAGGTAATACGCTTTAAGTTGCGGAACGTAAAACGTCATCTGCTTGTCGATGTCGCGTTCGTTCGTGGCCGCGATCCATTCATAGAGAGCATTGCGAAGCACACCGGCCGCACCTACATCGATTGCCGGCGAACCGGATGCTGTGGTTGAACCCGGGGACGTTGGTTGTCGCGATGGAGTGGAAGAAGTCGCACTTGACGCGACCGTAGAAGCGGAAGCACGGTCTCCCGCAATTTGTGGCTCACCATATAGCTCCCACCGCGCGACCTCGGAGATTTTGTTGTAGACAGTTTGAATGACTAGCGGCTGGTTCAGGCCGTCAGCTTCAATGCGTCGCACGACTCGTAGTTTTGTACCGTTATCGATGGATTCAAAAACGACGGTAAAGTTATCTTCAGTCTTGCCGCTTGAAGTGAAGACAAGTCGTTTACTTCCCACAATACTCTCAAGCGAAAGGCGGACACGAATGACATGGCCGTCTCGTGCGCGTGTGCTTCGGGTTGCACCGTCTGCAACGAAGCTCATTCGGGGAGAGCGCGAGGATCCCAGGCTGATGCGTGTGTCCCGTTGTTCTATCGCAAGCAAGTCAGGAGGCGTGAGTCTCACCGCCAAATCGATGAAGAAGCGTTGCTGTTCGCCGAAAGGAACATTGCTGGAGGCGTCGGCAACGACTGAATAAAGCTTGTCGCTCGCCGGAATGTCGATGCGATAGACACCTGTGAGCAACTGGTTCGCCGAACGCGATTGCGAAGCTGCTTGTGGATTAGGTTGCTGGGGGCAGACGGTGGCGTTAAGAAAGAAGACGAGAATTAGCGAAATAAACACGGCGCCCTCCTTGATCCCAGCTGGAATAATGAGGACAAAGAATACTCCAAAAGGAGGGACTAGGACAGGCGAGCAGACTATCCGCAGTGACAATGGACACAGATTTCGGACAAAGAGTCGGAGTGGGCTTGTAGACCTACCGAGGGACATTGAGGCCAGCCCGCGATAGCGGGCGATAGCGTAAAGCCTGGGGTGGAGCGAAGCGCAACCCCAGGTTCATGGACCAAACATGATTCCAGCCCGCGGAGCGGTCGACAGTCGTTTCCCGTTCAGGCTGTCGCCCGCTACCGCGGGCTGGTAAGTCGTCTCTGATGTTAGCCGATTTACGCCGCGGTAGGCTGCGGCGACATTGGCGCCGGCGAATGAAACGCCGGGAGCTGTAAAGGCGTCCTCACCGCAAAGCATTCATTAATCCCTTCGGCTTCGACAGTGTCGTGTTCCAACAACAATTCAACCAAACGCCCGATTGGATCCTGACTCGCCGTGACTACTTCGCAAGCACGCGCGAGTTGGGTGTTGATGATTGTGTTGACCGCTTCCTCAACTCTATCGAGAAGGCTCTGGCTGAGTGGTTCGGTGCGCGGGTCGCCAAGGTAAATTGGACCAAGCGGACTCATACCGAATTCACTGACCATGGCGCGGGCGATTTCGACTGCGCGTTGAATGTCGTTCGAAGCGCCTGCTGTCATCGTTGAAAGCAGTATCTGTTCGGCAGCGCGTCCACCCAACAAGACAGCAATCTGATCTTCGAGGTATTCCCGTTTCTTCATCAGGCGGTCCCGCTCGGGCAGAGATTGTGTAACGCCCAGCGCACGCCCTCGTGGAAGAATCGAAACCTTGTGAATCGGATCGCCATTCTTCACGGCCAACCCTACAGCAACGTGGCCCGCTTCGTGAACGGCCGTCGCGTAACGTTCGTCTTCGTCGATCATGAATCCATGACGTTCGGCGCCCATAAGGATTCGGTCGCGCGCATATTCAATGTGCGAACGTCCAACCGCATCGGAGTTGTCGCGAGTGGCGGCGATCGCCGCTTCGTTCAAGATATTGGCGAGATCTGCTCCGGAGAAACCGGGTGTGCCACGAGCGACCCAGCTCAGATCGAGGTCGGGAGCCAGTTGCAGCTTGCGCGCGTGAACTCTCAATATCGCTTCACGTCCACGAACGTCAGGTAAGTTAACTGCGATTTCACGATCGAAACGGCCGGGCCGTGTGAGCGCCTTATCCAGAACGTCGGGCCGGTTGGTGGAACCGATGACAACAATGCTCGAGCCTTGGTCGAAGCCATCCATTTCAATCAACAGCTGATTGAGCGTTTGATCCTGGTCAGCTGTCGCCGAATCGCTGCCGCGTCCGCGTTGACGTCCCAGCGCGTCAATCTCGTCAATAAAGATTATGCAAGGCGAGAGTTTCTTGCCTTCAGCGAAGAGCCGTCGTACACGCGATGCTCCTACGCCGGCAAACTTCTCCTGAAAGCTGGAACCTGAAGCCAGCAGGAATGGCACTCCTGCCTCGCCTGCAGCGGCACGCGCCAGCAGGGTCTTGCCGGTTCCCGGTGGTCCATAAAGCAGAATGCCGCGCGGCGCCCGTCCACCGAGCCGGCCGAATCGCGCCGGGTCGCGCAGGAAATCAATTGTCTCCGACAGTTCGGACCGGGCTTCGTCAACTCCAGCGACGTCGGCAAACGAAACGTCTTGTTTTCCATTTTGGTTTGCCAGGCTAAAGCCGCCCACACCGCCGTTCATGCTCGCGTAGACGCGCCATCCGATAAAACCAAGAAGCAGCACAGTCCCAATCGGCACCGCCCAGGTCAAAATCGTCGTGGTCCAACTCGCCTCGACCGGTCGAAATTCTATCGGAACGTTATTCTTACGAAACTGTTCGACCAGTCCCTGGCGAACCACATCACTCGTGACAACGGCCTGGAGTGATGCGCCTTGCGTGCTTTGGACTGTCAACGTGTCGCTCTCGATCATAAGCGACGCGGCCGACCCAGCTTCTGCAATCTGGTAAAGCTCGGAATAAGTAATTTTGGTAATTCGCGTCGCGCGACTCTGGTAAATGATGATGGCCGTTGCAGCGATTAGGATTGCCGCGCTAGCGGCGACTAAAACGACGGTGACTTTGGGTGAACGGGAAACGATTTTTCGAATGGGGGATGGCATAAACTACTCCAAAAACTCTCATCGCTAGTTGAGAGTGATAGGCGGCAGACATGACTGCCGGATTGAATTTCAATGGATCAGGATTGGAGCCGGCGGAGTATCCGGGGAACAACGACGCGGTGCAAAACCCGAGCTCTTTAACGAAGGCGCTCGCCACACTGGGGAGCGGCGAGCACGGAGGTTACTTTAACAGCGACCGGCGAAAGATGTCCATGCGAATATTGGATTTCTCGGCGCAACCCTGTCTCCACCGTGTCTTTGGAGCAGAACAGGCCCGGTAAGGTTGCACGGACGGGCGGCATAGGTAACAGAGAATTCGCACAGATAAGAGATAAACCGAGCTGAATCAAAAAAATGTCGAGGCATTGTGAACTGGCGCGTTTTCGTACGGTGAAATTATTCTACCCTAAAACTCGAGACTTGATGAGGAGAGTAGGAAGTCTGCTTTAATCAACACTTTGCAGTCTGGCCCGGTTTAGCTGGCACGAACGTTGCCAATTTCACCGTCGGCAAGTGCATGCGTAATTCGGTGCAGCACAAAAGGAGGAACAGAAAATGATTTGGACAATCTTTGTGATTCTCTTGGTTTTGTGGCTAGTCGGCATGGTTTCCAGTGTTACGTTTGGCGGTTTCATTCATCTGCTGCTGCTAATAGCGCTGGTGGTGTTGGTTATTAATCTTGTGAGCGGGCGCAGACCCGTAGTTTAGCCAGGGCTTAACTGGCGCAGGCGGGTTAACGATCCACTAAATCACACCTGGCATCACGAATGTAGATTTGTGTAGTTGGAGTGAATTAGTGGATCGTTTTTTCCGAGAGCTCCTTTGACGCGCCCGTAAGGCGAGACAGCGCTTATCATACCCTAAAAGACTTGCTGCCGATGTTCGAGCGACTCCAGCCTGAACGCAGCGCTTTCGTCCGCGAGCAAATGGGTGCGTTGGAATTGCTGCGGTCGACAGCAAAGGCTGTGAACAGCACGGATTTCTCGTTTAAAGGTTTGGACCGAAATGTAGTTTCAGTCAAAGTACATATCGCGCCGGATATGCTCGATCTTGACTCCAGTTTCATCTCCTTAGCTCATAGTGATTCTGAGCGCGCGCTGGCAATAGCGCAATCACTCACGAAGCCGGAATTATCCTTGCTGGCCCAAGCGATAGTTTGCCGGCAAGTTTTGGCCCCATAGATCGATGACGATTGTGGTCACTGAGAACTGCAAACGTAGAAAAAGCGGCTGGGAAGAAGTTCCCGGCCGCTTATTTCTTATCGGGACGCACCCAAAATTCGACCGATTTACAGGCTAAGGGTGACAGACAGGCATGTCTGTCCTACTTCGAAAGTTCGTCGGCGACTTCGTTGGCGCCGAAGACTTTTCGTAGAACCTCCAGCATCCCACGCGAGTCGACGGAGATCGAACGGTTAACTGATTCATCGAAATCGAAACTACCGACGAGCGATTGAATATTGCCGTCGAAGATTAGGCCAACCAGCTCGCGGTTTTTGTTAATCGTCGGCGAACCGCTGTTGCCGCCAGTAATGTCATTAGTGGAGACGAAATTAAACGGCGTGCGCGGGTTGACCGCCGTACGCTTCGAGGTCCAACGCGGCGGCAGGTTGTAAGGAAACGCCTGGTTAAACTTCTTCGACCGCTCGTATAGACCGCCCAGGGTTGTAAACGGTGGAACCCATTTACCATTTTCCCGGTAGCCTTTCACCGCTCCATAGGAGAGCCTCAGCGTGAAGGTCGCGTCGGGATAAAGACCAGTTCCCTGCTGCTCGAAGAGCGCCCGTGCAACTTTCGCATAGTTGGCGCGTTCGACCGCCACAACTTCTTCGTCATAACGCTTGCGCACAGCGCGCGCTTCTTTATCAATGTTCTTCGCCAACTCGATAAAGGGATCGTTTGAATCATCGATGGCCTTTTTCCCACCCGCCGCCAGCTGCTTGCGATACTCGACGTCTTTTAGTTTTGTGCCTTCGAGTAATTCAGCCGCGCGCGCCTCAGGCGTCTTGCCCTTGAGGATGCGCTTCGCCATGTCGCTGTTTGCACCATACTCGCTCTGGAGAAACGCGAGCGAGTTGGCAAGCTTCAGCTTCTCGAAATCGTCATAAAAGGCCGCGGTCGAATAGAGTCCGGCCTCAAGCTGAGGTCTACGAATGGTGGCGTATTCGGCTAAACGCTTGT
>DASQKG010000139.1:0-6175 GCA_035630655.1 Pyrinomonadaceae bacterium | reverse complement strand
CAGAGGTCAGAGGTCAGAAGTCAGAGACAAACTACCCAACTCACAACAAACTGAAGTGTGTCGACACAAACATAGCGTTGGCCCAAATCCTGCCCGCCTTTTTTACTAAATTCATTTGTTTATCGTCACGTTTTTTATTCGCTCGTTGGAAGGCAAACTTGGAGTGCGACCGCCGCGGCGCCGCTGTGGTCCATCTTGGGTAAGAAGAGGAAAAGCTCAAACGGGTTTTTCAGGAAGAGGCAGTACGACCGAAGCGCCGCCGGGCCGGCGCACTCCAAGGAGGCGCCCTGGCGAGGAGAACGTGGGGAAGCCTAGAGGCACGCACCGTTTGCGGGCGCAAGATTGAAGTTGTATTCCAACTGCATAGACACATTCACCGGGCGTCTGTCTTTTGTAGCTGGACGAAATTTAATCAAACGGGGAGACGCAATGGCAAAGGAAACCAGGGAAGACTTGCGGTACGAACGGAAGGACCGTGCTACGCGATAATCCAGGTCTGTGCGGATATTGGGAGCGAGCCAGAGACGAAGGAGACGGTCCAGGTCGCTGCAATCCGAAAAATTACCCGACATGGTTTTTAACTTAGCTTGGCAGACACACTCTGGCTTTCGAAGCAGACACACTCGCCGTTCGCTTCGACCTGCGTTGATTACTTCGTTTTTGCTTCCCAGCGCGTGCCATCTTCAAAATGAATTTCGGAAACATATACTATTCCGCCGTAGTCATCTTTCAAGCCTCTACGAGTTCCGTCTATTGACAAAGGCTCAAGTTCGTCCCACGCAATGATGGGATAGTCGACGAGGACCACTTTACTAACACGCCGAGCAGACGACATCTCTTGTGGATGGGAACTGATTGTGTAAAGTTCTCCCTTGAGCAGTCGTCCAACGTCGATGAGCGGTGTGGTTCCGGAAAGGAGAATCTCGGCTGGTTCAGCCGCCGCGTCGCAGGCAGCTCGCCGTTTTTTCAGGCCGACATCAAGCTTGTACATATCCCACCGCACCTTAAGAAGTGTAACGGGCTTCTCCGAAAAGCTCTTGATGGTTACCAATGAGGTCAAAACCTCCGGCCGTGCCGATCCCATTGAAACTGCCTTAACTTCAACAGGGTGACAACCTTCAGGCCGCAGATAAGGCAGCATAGTGAGTTGCCTCTTGAACGGGGCTTCACTTTGCTGCGTCAAACTTTGTGCAAAGGCTATTGGCAGGCAGAGGGTTGAAATCACCAGCAGGACCAGTGTTCGGTGCTTCATGGGTATCTCCTTAAGAAGCAGTATCTGAGAACCTGTCCCTAACACGCAACGATTCTTCGTAAGTTCGAAAATCTAAAACGTCCGGAAATTTCGGCGATAGACTGTAGGGGTGTCCCTCCGTGGGCCACCCCGTTTTTTCCGCGCGGTGAGGGGGCGCCCACGGAGGGATGCCCCTACAGTTTCTTGCCGGCGCCCAGCTGATTGAGGTCTTCGCGCGCATCTTTGAGTCGTTTCGTCCGCGAGCAAATATTTGTGGAAAGCCTGCCACGAGAGGTACCCGAAGCGTAGACCAGGTAAGTGTGGCCTTTACTAAAGCTGTATCCGCACGCGGCTGACTGCGAACTTGTGAAGACGCGTGCCGTGCTTTTGTCGACGCCTTTCCATGCTCTGTCCACTCTGAACACAACTTCCACTCCCCCGAATATGTCGTCCGCCGGCTTGTGCTTTCTTATCTGAACAACTTTGCCGGAGAACACCGCGGCCGCTTCTTCAAGCGCTTCGGTCGGAGCCGGTGGAGGTACGCAGGTGCAGGCGAGGCCCACACCCGCCCCAATCGTGAAAGTGCCGATAAAGATGAGCAACAACATCAAGCTTTTCATAACGACCTCCCGAATAAGTTTCTACAGCGGACCGGCTGTGCAAAAAAACAGCTTATCAGTCCGTGTTAGCGGACGAATGATAGTAGCCCAGCAGTTCACTGCTGGGATCACAAGTAGGAGAAGACAGTCCGTGAAGCGGACGGCTGAATGATAGTGGCTGGAATAATTTAACTTTCAGCCGTCCGCTTCACGGACTTAGACTCAGGTTCGCACTACTCCCCAGCGATAAATCGCTGGGCTACTGTCAGTCGTCCGCTGTCGCGGACTGCCGGAAATACGTAAGTTGCAACGCCGCTGCAATTATCTAGTAGACCCTTCGATGATGAATCTTTTCCTTGGTTGCCAGTGCAAATCTCGGTTCAACTCTAGCGTCGCCTGAAATCAAAGCCGCGACATGCTCGCCGACGGCCGGCCCGTGTTTGAATCCATGGCCGGAGCCACCGCCTACCAACCACACATTTTCAAACGCCGGATGCCGGTCGATCAGAAAGTCGCCGTTTGAAGTGTTTTCATACTGGCAGACTCGCGTTTCAGTAACTGGGGCGTCCGCTAACGCGGGCATGCGCTGAGCCAGATAAGCGCGAACAGCGTTCAAGGTTTCGCGAGATGAGATCCGATCACCGGTGTCAGGATCAAAGGGTGGGCCATGGGCGTCGATGGCAATCTTGAAGCCGCGGTTGTCGAGGTTAGGAATGCCATAGACGAGATCGTTGAAGTCGATCCATGCCGGCATGCGTTCCGCCGAAAAGCGATCATCGCCGGAAGGAACGCCCAGGAAAAAAACCTCCTGACGGGTGACATGGATCAACTCATTCAGTAGGGAAGGAAAGAGCTTCGGCAACCACGGGCCACAAGCGAAAACGAAGTGTCTGGCGAAGAGCTTGTTACCAGAGCGTGTCTCAACAAATTCCAGGTTGTCATGTCGACCACCAGTCCGAGGTAACGCGTTCCCTGGCGATGGGGCTACTCCCCCGTCAGGCGCAAAGACCGCCTCGGACAAGTAAGTAACTCGGTCAGACTTAACTTGCGCAACGACGGCTTGCACTGCATGACGCGCCATCAAAACGCCGCTATCCGGTTCGAGAATCGCCCAGGTCGCAGAACCCGGTTCAAGCTGCGGAAAACGCTCGGTTAGTTCATCACGATCGAGGCGACTATATTTGACCTGGCAGCGGTCAAACGTCTCTATTATCGCTTCGCAATAAGGATCATTCGCGTGGGCCAACCACAGAACTCCGGTGGGTTGAAAGAGGCAGGATATTCCTGGCGCAACTTCCGAAGAAGTTTTAAGTTGATCAAATAGTTCCAGCCATAGCGCGAGCGAGCGCTGGGCCATCCGAGTGTAAATCTCGTCCGGGCCATAACCCATGCGAATGACGCGTGATTCGCCGCCCGAACTCGAACGACTGTTTCCCGCGCCGTATGCGTCCACGAGGACCACTTGGGCGCCTGCGAGATTTAGTTGGTGCGATGTCCATGCGCCAAAGACTCCCGCGCCGACAACCGCAACGTCGAATATCTGATTCACGACGCGAATTGTAGCTTGAAACACCAGACGGAAGAGAGAAGGCAGGAAGCAGGAGGCAAGTCAGGAGGCAGGAGGCAGGAAGCAGGAGGCAGGAAGCGGGAAGCAGGTGGCAGGTGGCAGATGGCAGGAGGCAGGACGAAGAAGGAAAGCAGAAAGCAGACGGCAGAAAGCAGGAGACACGGGGTTAGTACCAACTGCTTCGTACCACCTGCTCCTGCTCCTGCTCCTGCCGCCTGCCGCCTGCCGCCTGCTTACGGCTGAGTTCTCGCTGGCGCGTTGCGGGTCATGCCGCGATTGACCAGTATCTTTACTTCCACGCGACGGTTCTGCGCCCGCCCGGCTGGCGTAGTGTTCTCGGCTATCGCTTCGGTTTTTCCGAAGCCCATCGGCGTGATAAAGCGCCGCAGCGGAATTTTATGATTCACCGCCAGGTACTGGACCACTGCATCGGCACGCTGACGGCTAAGACGGAAATTCTTCGCTTCGCCACCAGTTGAATCAGTATGTCCGGCCACCTCGACCATAAAGCCTCTGGAACTCGCAGACCTCGTTGCGAACTCGTCAAGTTGCCGTTTGGCTTCGGGTGAAAGGACAGCACTGTTTACCCGGAAGGTGACGGCGAGAGTCTCGCCCACGTCGTAGTCATCCAGAGCGGAAACACGTTCATGCACCGCTGCCACTTCCTGTCTGGCCTCGGCGGCGACGGCGTAGAGCTCGTCCATCTGTCCTGCCAGCCGCTGCTGGTTCTCCTCGACCGGAGTGACTCGCGAGTCTGATGTGATGGCAGCCCGCATGTCCGACTCATCAAACCTGATCTTCTCGGCCATAAGCTGGCCCTGGGCATCACCACGTCCCTCTACTTCCACAATCAGGCCGCGCAGGATATCAGTGACTGGATATTTCTTGCCGCTGCGTAGAAAGCCGCCATGAGTCCTGATGCTGGTTCCGTCGGTAATAAGGACTTGATAATCCGTACGATTCCGGTCGCGTATGGTGAAAGTATCCGCGTCGCGGTTAATCACCACACCTTTAAACTTTAGCTTTGCGCCATTTGGAATGGATTGTACGTTGGTGTTTCGCGCTGTGGTTGTTTGAATTGTGGTTTGTCCAAACACCATCGGCACTGCCGCAAACGACACGGCCAGCCCGATAACCACTGCAAATGTCCGAAATCCCCTGGTTTTATTACTGCTCATTATCGTCTCCTCAGAATTGATAAGGAACGCGTCGGGACATTCCGAAAGGTTGTGTCGGGAAAGATGTTTGGGAAGAGAGAGAAAATCGTAACCCAGAGGCGGAAGAAGATCAAAGGGACCGATCGGTACTGATGCAGTCTTGAGCTTCGAGCGCCGAGGCTGCGAAGCAGTCGGACAGAATACTAGCCCCACGCGCAGCGAAGCGGAGCGTGGGGAAACCGTAGATGAAAAGACCGGAGCCTGCGAAGCTGGCGGCAGAGATTAACCCCACAGATATTCTTCTTCGAAGTCGATTCCGTGACTACGAACAAAGTCTCGGGCCAAGCGTTTTTGTGATCAAAGGAGCGCGTTGCTTCGTGCCGTAGACTATGGGGTAAAGGAGATTTGTGTACGACATTCTTACCTCGATTCCCCAGCCCGCGGGCGACTGCGTATTTTTGAACTGCAAGTCTGGTCCAGGATTCTACCGACTACTGTGCTGACTGGTTGAGCTTGAATGCGTGATAGGTGAGATCGTGGTATTACAAGGAATTTGGCAACAGAGTTTAAGCCAACTGGCTGAGGAGGAAGCTAATAGAAGTCAGGCCGAGATGAGTTTTCGTGAGTACGAGTATCTGTCGCCAGCTTCGCAGGCTCCAATCTTTTTCGGGTACCGTTCCCCACGCTCCGCTTCGCTGCGCGTGGGGCTATTATTCTGTCCGGCTGCTTGGCAGCCTCGCGCCCGACCATCCGCTTCAACTGCGCCCGAAGAGGCCGCTTTGAATAGCCGAACCCCGCGCTACCGCGCCGGCAAGCGAAAGAGACTATGCAATCGGCGTCATCTGTGGATACTATTCGCATCGTGTCCGACACACTCTTAGTTTGTCGTCTTGAGTTTCCAGACAGTCAGCTCTTCAGAAGGCCTTTAACCAATCGACGACAGACTAAAAGTGTGTCGGACATTCCAACCTCGTAAGTGAAGTTGATCTAAAGGTAGTTATGCACTCGAGAAGAACCAATGAACATAACTCCACTAACTAACATTGCGCCCGAGATTTTCCGAAAACGGCTTTTGGTGGAAGGCTATTTCAAAGTCGAGGTAACTGAGGACAGCCTAAGAGGATATTTTTCGGGTATCACATCCGGGCTGGGACTGCGAACGTATGGCGAACCAATAATCCATCGGACCAACGGCGCGGGAAAAGACGTTAATGAAGGCTTTGACGGGTTTGTCCCTTTGATTGATTCCGGCATTTACATCAGTGTGTGGATGAATCCGAAATTTCTTTCCACCATCATCTATACCTGCGGAGAGTTTGACGAGGAAAAGGCTGTGAGTCTGGTAGAAGAAATCTTTCAGCTGTCTGATTATCAGTCGGCGATCTTCTAGCGATTACAGCACCGAGCGCGGTAGCGCCGGATGCCAGAATCTTCTTCCAGCTTGGGTTTTTTCAACCGGGCGATCGTCTCCCCAAAGTGTCTCCAGGTTCCGGCGCTACCGCGCTCGGTTCCGTAATGTGCAATTGACGCAATGATCCTTGAAGTGCGTCGGGCGCCGCACTCCAAAGAGTCGTCCGTTAGATTCGTTACAGCCAGTACAGCGATGCTGGATCTTCGGCAA
>DASQKG010000138.1:0-13751 GCA_035630655.1 Pyrinomonadaceae bacterium | reverse complement strand
GCGACGCAACTCCTTCAGAGTTGCGTCTTCTAAAAATGAATGCCTCTTTCCCAGGGTTGCCAAAGCGCAACCCTGGGCTGGAGCTAGCGAACGCTTTCAGCGTTATTCACTCGTACCTTCAGTTTTCACACACTCTCGGTAGCGACCGGGTCACCGCTGCCCTACTAAAGCGATGATTTAATAGTAAAACTCGGGTCTTTTCTAACCAACGCGGACCCGGTCGCTACCCCGCTTCCGGTTCTGATACCGTTCCGCGAACCCCTTCATTCGACTTTATGGCAAAGCCGGCCTGCACACATCTGGGTCTCTTCGCATCGACCGCTTTTAATCGAAAATAGACTCTGGCATCCGGCGCTACCCGCGCTCGGTTCTGTATTGGCTTTTTAATCGACTAACCCCTGCGGTAGGTAAGGGGCGCTAGGTCAGAATATAATTCGACCATGTCAACTGTCGTTCAAGCCCAAACAGATCGCTTTGAAATAGGTAGTCGCGCATTTACGTCCCGTCTGATTATCGGAACCGGAAAATACCGGACCTTCGAAGAAATGAAGGCGGCCCACCAGGCTTCGGGCGCCGAGATGGTGACTGTCGCCGTGAGACGAGTTCCTCTCGACCGCAGCAGCGAATCGTTTCTCGATCATCTCAACCCATCGTTGCAAATACTTCCCAACACAGCAGGCTGCTATTCGGCTGAGGAAGCAATACGCACCGCGCGACTCGCACGCGAAGCGCTGGGCACGGATCTGATCAAGCTGGAAGTAATCGGCGACCAGACGACTCTGTTTCCTGACAATGAACAAACACTGGAAGCTGCGCGCATTCTTGTGAAGGAAGGCTTCGTGGTTCTGCCTTATTTTTCCGATGACCTGATCATGGCCCGGAAGCTTTTGGATGCCGGGTGTCCGGCAGTTATGCCGTTGGCCGCTCCGATTGGCTCGGGACTGGGTATTCAAAACCCCGCGAACCTGCGAATAATGCGCGAACAACTTCCCAACGCCACGATCATTGTTGATGCGGGCGTCGGCACCGCGAGCGATGCAGCGATTGCGATGGAGTTGGGAGCAGACGCGGTGTTGATGAATACGGCGATCGCCGAATCGGGCGATCCCGCGAAGATGGCGGAAGCAATGAAACTCGCGATCGAAGCTGGCCGGCTTGCCTATCTGGCCGGACGCATGCCGAAGCGGCTTTATGCGAGCGCTTCAAGCCCTGAAGGCGGCGTAGTTAGGTAATCCAGGAATATTCTGCCTTTCACGCTGAAGGCGTGCGAGAAAGTAGCCGGTGGTCTTCGCTACACTGCGACCACCGGCTACTTTCTGGCAACCCTCCGGGTTGAAAAATCACTCCGCCGCCGCCGTCGTCATTATTCATCTGGCTTCTTAGTTCTCACCCGTTCCGCGACGACAAACCGAATCTGGTTGTATGTGATACTTTCCGGCAGCAACTCGCGTATTGGTTTGAGTTTCTCTGTCCCATGTTCGTCGATCGCGTTCTCGATCTGTTTACGCGCCTCGGGCGGCACGAGTCGCGAAACATCTACCGGCATCCCCGCCCTTAAGCACTCCTCCAGATGACTCTCAATGGTATTCGCCACCAATCCGCGTTGCGCAGCAATCTCAGCTACAGAAAGTCCCTGACGATGCAGTGCCAAAGTTTGAAACGCCGTCTTCGGTGGTGGACCTTCTTCATCGCCCCTAAGCGCGTGGCCATCTTCCGGAATCGCCAGTTCGACACGCTCCTGTTCGCGCATCACGCGATTGCCTAGTTCGGTGATTGAAACAGTTGGGTACTCACCCTTGCTTACCTGCAAACAACCGGCACTGCAGAGCGCTTCGACGAAGAGCATGATGTCGTCGTGAGGCATCCCTTTCAACAAACCGTAGGTAGACAATTCATTCAGGTGCGCCTGCATCACGTTTTTCGCCGCTGAGCCACGCAGCGTTGACGCCAGAACGCTTTTACCAAACCGCCCCTTCATTCGCGCAGCGCACGCCAGGATCTTTCGCACGCGTTCCGTTTCGTCACTAGTCAAGATCCGAGGAGCAATCGGTTCGCTGATGAGCGCGCGTTTGCCGCGCGTCCGTCCTGAACGAGGTGAGTCGTCTAAAATTTCTTCACTGGTCAATGGACTTCTGGCAGCCGACGTTGGCGAGCAGTTTCCGCAGGAGCCACAGTTTCGTGCGTGTTGCGGATCGCCGAAGTAGTCCAGTATGCTGGCGCGATAGCAGTATTCGGTGTAGCAAAATTCGATCATCTCGCGAAGCTTTCGGCGCTCGAGCGCAGCCCGGCGCTCGACGTCGGCGGGGTTGACGCGAAGCTTCGTCCCCGGCCCGGCATCGAGCATGATGATGCTGCGAGCCCGGCGGAAAGAGTTTCTCGGGCTTTGTTCCTCGGGGGACGATGCAGCCCAGGGCGGAGGGGCATTTGGGCCGGCGGGAGAGCCTGCGGCCTGGGATGTGTGGGCCACACGTGCGATGTGCCCGGCTCGCTCAAGAAGGTAAAGCGCTGACTGGACGGCCATATCATTGCGTGCGCCGGCACGCTTGGCTAACTCCGAGGCCGACAATTCGATCCGCTTTTGTCCCGTTGCGATTAGCGCGTCGTAAACGTCATGGATGATTTCGTTAGAGGGATACGAGCCTTCGATAAAAAAGTCGTGTGTGTTCTTATCGGCATAGTTGAACAGCAGAACGCAGGTAGACGGCAGACCATCGCGGCCCGCGCGACCAATCTCCTGGTAATAGGCTTCAATCGAGCCGGGCATCTGGTAATGAGCGACGAACCGTATGTCAGCCTTGTCGATGCCCATTCCAAACGCGTTAGTGGCCACGATCATTTGCGTGCGTCCGGTCATGAACTCTTCCTGTGCCTTGACGCGGACTGCATCTCCCATGCCCGCGTGATAGGCGGTCACGAGCAAACCCTGCTCCCGCAATTCAATGGCTACCTGCTCAACTGCTTTGCGAGTCGAAGCGTAAATGATTCCCGAGCCGTCATGCGTCTTCGCCAGGCGCTTGATGCGCGCCACCTTCTCGCGTTCCTTTTCCGTGTGCACTACATCGATAGTCAGGTTGGGCCTGTCGAAGCCGCTGACGAATGTTTGAGGTTTAGTAAGACCCAGTTGTTGGACGATGTCTGAACGAACGTAAGGCGTGGCCGTCGCGGTGAGCGCGAGAGTTTGGCGGGCATGCAGCGACTGGCTTACAGACTTCAAACGCAGGTAGTCAGGACGAAAGTCGTGTCCCCAGGTTGAGATGCAATGCGCCTCGTCAACCGCGAAGAGTGAAACATTGATCGACTGAAGTGCATCGAGGAAGCGGCTGCTGCGAAATCGTTCCGGCGCAACATAGACCAGCTTAAACTGACCGGCCCTCAAGGCATCAATGCGGACCCGCTGTTCCCGCTCGTCGATGGAGCTATTTATGAAAGTCGCCGGCAGGCCGCGCGCCTTTAGTGCATCGACCTGATCCTTCATCAATGCGATGAGTGGCGAAACAACCACTGTAGCGCCGTCGAGCATCATTGCCGGAAGCTGATAACAGAGCGACTTGCCGCTGCCGGTGGGCATCACCACCACAGCATCTTTGCCTTCAAGAATTGCAGTGATGACTTCCCGCTGACCTTCGCGGAACTCATCGAAACCGAAGTGCCGGTGCAACGATGTGAGAGCGTCGGCGATCGAATGCATGCGCGAGAGTCTAGGGTGTCAAATCCTCGTGAGCAAGTCGTTCCGAAAGGAATGCCCGACGGTAGCTCTAGCAAAAATTTCAGTAACCCCACGTGTCGTTTAGACGGCGCACTTGTGCGCCCACGTCCGTTCGCTACAGACGTCCCGGCGGACAAGCCCGCGTTCTAAACGGTGTGCCTGTTTCTAATTACGCTTGCAGTCAGACGCACAAAGTAGTAAACGAGACTCCTCGAAACATGGGCTGGTTCTTTTAGCCTTCAAATCTCAACCGCTCACTTAAGGAACACGTCATGTCAACTTCTGAAAATGCCCTCAACCGAATAGATCACATCGTTGTGTTAATGCTTGAGAACCGATCGTTTGATAACGTGCTCGGCTGGCTTTACGACCCCGAGAACAAATCGCCCTTCGACAAAGTGCCGCGCGGGCAAACGTTCGAAGGAGTTTCCGGAAAGCGATTGTGCAACCCGCGACCAGGCGGCGGCGAGGTCTGCGTCGGCAAAGGCACGTCGATGATTGATCCTTTTCCGGACCCGAACGAGCCTTACGTTTCTGTTTACGCGCAGATGTATAACGACCACTCGCATCCCAACCCGATTCCAAACAAGACGACGCCGCCGAGCATGGATGGATTCGTGATCGATTATGCCGCGGCGATCGCAGCAGCCGGCGCCACGAAGAAAGGCTGTAGCCGAATACTCTCGGCGCTGTTTCGTGGTAATAGCCCGATGGATACTGATCCGGGCGTGATCATGAACTGCTTTACTCCTGAGAGTCTGCCGGTCATCAACGGACTCGCCAACGCGTATGCCGTTTGCGATCACTGGTTCAGCTCGGTTCCTACCCAGACCTTTCCGAACCGCTCGTTTGTGCATGCCGCCACGTCTTCGGGGTATGTCGTCAACGGCTGGAAAACCGGACCACATCCCTGGGACATCGGCTACCTTCTGAACAAAACGGACACGATCTACAACCTGCTGTCGCAAGCGCAGATTGACTGGCGAATCTACTATGGAAGCGCATTTCTGTTGTGCAATGCGTTGATGACCCAGGACAAGCTCTGGGAATACGTTCCTCTTAACCGTCACTTCTCTCCGATGGCCCAGTTCCTGGAGGACGCGAAGAAGAAAGGGGGCTTGCCCAGCTACACCTTTATCGAACCAAACATGCTATGCAGCAGAAAGTATGGACCGGAAAACGACATGCACCCGGCTTTCGCCATCACCGCAACCGGCACCGCCACGAATGTTCTTTACGGTGAGCATCTGATCTACACGATCTATAAGGCGCTCTTGGAAAGTCCGGATTGGAACAGCACGTTGTTCGTTATCACGTTTGACGAGCATGGTGGTTGCTATGATCACGTACCCACGCCTCCGCCGGCCGCGCCTCCGCCAGACGACGGAATAATTCAGCCGGGACAACCCGGGTTTAGCGGGTTTGATTTCAAACGCTACGGCGTGCGCGTGCCTGCGGTGCTGGTTTCTCCCTGGATCGAACAGGGAACTGTATGCAAGACCGTCTTCGATCACACTTCGATTATTAAGACAGTTTCTAAGCGCTGGTTGGACGGACAACATCTCACAGAGCGCGATCGACATGCGAAAGATCTAAGCGAGGCACTCCAGCGCACGACAGCGCGCGATGATCGTCCCAACTTCAAACCAAATCCGCCGCCGCCATTTCACGGTTGCGGCGCTCAACTTCTTTCAGATTTGCAGCGGCACATGGTCGCCGCCGGCGCTGACCGCGTAAAGACGTTCACTGGTGAAACCATTGATCTCAATTCCATCGTTACCACGGAAGATGCAGTAAACGCTCTTGATTCGCGGGAGGAGAGCGTGCGCGCTAGGGCAGGTTGATTAGGGTCGCTCCTCAAAAGCTTCCTGCGGCTTTGCCGCCTTCCGTGCGGAAAGGCTCTGCCTTTCCGTCGCGTTCTTTCATCTTTGAGGCTGCGCCTCGGAGGCATAGCCTCTGGAGACTAGGTGAGTACCGCCGGTAAGGCACAGCCGGCACAGCCTTACCGCACGGAAGGCGGCATAGCCGCTGAGGCTGACTATGCAGCGGAGGGGCTATATGGCTGGAGGTCTACCACGTTTTGCGAATTGGATGTGCTTCGGTGTTGAAAACGACTTTGTCGAAGTCCAACGTCTCAGGAGGAGCGAAGAGAAGATAGAAGTACTTGAATGTTTCCGCGAAGAGGAAGCTTTGCATTGAATCAGACTTCTCTTTAGTTACGACACTCTTCAGGGCAGCGTAGGCGTCCTCGGTTCTGCAATGTGAGACGAAATCCTGGAAGAGTGTTTCGCCCATAGTCAGATAACGCGCGTCTTTGGTGAAGTGATAAAGATAGTAGGTCGATTCAACAATCTCCGGCCGCAGAGGGTATCCCGGATGCACGACCTTCATTGTTTTGTAGTCAAGTTCCTCGGGCTCGATCCCATGAAGTTTCCACATTTTCATGGAGGATTCCTGCAGGCGACGCGCACGAACGCTATCGCGCGAAAGGATGAGGACTGCAGGGAAGAAAGCGTCAAGCGCTCCATAAGTTGTTGCGGTGCGTTTGCCTGTGTTCATATCGGCGTGTCCGTACCACAGCTCCAAACCGCCACCCTCGCGCTCAACTTCATCGGCCAGGTATTTATTAATTGCGTCGATACTCTCCACCCACATGCGACGACAGTCCTTGTCGTCAAATAGCAACCAACACTTCAAAAGGTATTCGTAGTAACTGTCGATGGCGCCGCTGATGTGGCTGTCGGTGTTGGTCCATTCGCCGGTCTCGATGTTGATCCACGTGCCAACTAAACCGATTGGAGAACGCCGCTTGTAAGTTTCGACCAACGCGCGTTTGGCCTTGTCATAGAAGACGGACCGGCGCGTTAGTTTTGCGAGCGTGCCGAATTCGATGAGCAGAGTCCCCGCTTCGGCGGGGTTCGTCTTTTCGCCGCGGACCTTTCCGGTTTTTAGATTCACATAGCGGTAGGGAATTCCCGTTGGCGATTCAAAAACAGGCAGCAGCCTGTTACCTAAATCTTCGGCGAGGGCCAGCAGGCGTTTGTCGCCTGTCATTTGATAACCGGAAAGCAGACCACCGAGCAGCCGGATCGTAATTTCGAAATTCTGGACCTCGATGTCTTTGTCGAAAGAGAGGTTCTTGACGATGTATTCACGTGTGCTGGCGGCTTCGTCTTTCAGATCCATCAGAATCATCGTGTCGAGCGAATCGACGGGCGTCATCAAAAGCGGCTGCGGATACCAATCGTGATGCGTCTTGCTGAGAGGCTTCAGATCGTCATGGCTCCAGGCGTATTTCTTGTAACCATTCCAGGCGTGGAGAAACTCGGTGCGCACGTCATTGGCGAGTCGGGTTCGATCTGATCTTTGCGGGTAGGCAGCAGGCGCTAAAGAACAAAGAGCCAGTAGACTCAAGACGATTCTTAGATGGGTGCGGGTTTTTATTATGGGCATGGAGTCGATGTTGTTGCCGTGTTGCGAGCCGTTGGAGCAGTTGTCGGGTTAGTAAAGTCTCCTGAATTGTTATTGGTATCGTTGCAACTGACCGTTCGTATTACTGATCTAGCGTCCGGGTCAAGCCCGCCAGCCGTGCTTGTAGAAAACGGCGCGGAGCCTGAACCTTCAAAACAGTTGGCGCCGCTAGCATAGCCCACGAAGTCAACAATATTATTGCCCCTTGGGTTTGCGGGGGGCACGGCATCGTCGCCCGGACAGGTGACGGCACTAACAAATGCTGTTTCGATGACGAGTGCTACTTTGCCACCAGTTGTCGCCATTGCGATAGTGCCGGTCGCATCCGGCGTGGGCAGCGCTGAACCATTCGTCGTGCCCCCAGCTTCCTGAATCAGGAAATACTGTCCCGGAGCGATCGAACCACTAATGAGATCGGTCTTTGCCGATGCGAAAGCAGCCGTCGCGCCAGCGTACTGAACCGAGTAAGGCGTTATGGCAAAGTCTACAGTCGTGGTTCCCCGATTGAATATCTCGATAAAATCGTTTCGATATGTCGCGCCGGCGTTGTTTCCACCGGGATAGATCTGAGAAATGACGAGGTCCGGTTTGTCGTCGTTGTGAATTGTTCCGAAGCCTTGCGAATCTCCCGGAGACGCGCCCGAAATATTCGAAATGTTCACCGTAAACGTCTCGTTCGCCTCTACCAAGATGTCACCGTTGACGGTCACTGGCACTGTTACAAACGTCTGGCCGTCAGGAATGGTGAAAACTGCACCGACCTGCGGCACATAATCGTCGTCTTCGGACACAGGGTTATCGTCCTGCGCGGTTCCGTCGATGGTGTTTATTTGAAAGCTAATCCCGCCCGTCGGAGCCGGCAACGTCGAGGTCACGGTAAAGTTGAAGATTGAGGCGCCGGCATTCCCTTCGGCTTGTGTGACATCGTTGATGTTCAGCATCGGGCTGTCGTCATTCTGAATCGTGGCAAGTCCCTGTGCGTCGCCGATAATCGCGCCTGAAACATTCGACACGGTTACGAAGAATGTTTCGTTCTGCTCGTTAAGCACGTCGCCATTGACGGTTACATTAAACACGTAGTCCTGACTTCCAGCCGGAATCGTGACGCCGGTAAGGGCCTGGCCCACATAGTCGTTATCCTCGGAAGCCGGGTTGTCGTCCTGCGCTGTCCCGTCAGCGGTGGCGATGTCAAAGCTCACCCCACCCGTTAACGCGGGCGCTGACAGGTGAACTGTAAAGGCCAAGGTGGTTACCCCATTAGTTTCATTCTGCGAAACATCGTTAAGCGACAGCGCCGGAGGAACATCGTTGTCTGTAATCGTTCCCTGACCCTGATTGTCGAGTATAGCTGCGTTAGTGGCGTTCGACAGATTTACAAAGAAGGTTTCATTAGGCTCATCAAGTGTATCGCCATTGAGGTGGACAGTAACCGTCTTTGTTACGTCGCCCGGAATAAATACAAGCTGGGTCGATGTGATTGCCTGGTAATCCGAGGGCGCGACCGCGGTAACATCGGACGTGCTGTAATCCACAGTGACAGTCGAACCGGTCGAGCCGTGAAGCGTGACTGTGAATGTTGCCGCCACGACCTCTGCATCTGTTTCCATAACCGTCACATCATTGATCGTTAAGTCGACAGTCTGTCCAGAGCAAGCGTTTATTGGATAAGCGCTGCTGCGTGGACTCGCGGAATGGGTAAATAAATCAGCAGCATTGTTTGCCGTATCGACACACCCGCCGCCTTTCCTTAGCGCGGCCAGAGTATTGCTCGGCGCCGGCGCCGGACTGCCTTCGAAACAGGAGGCGGTCGCGCCGTAGCCGACGAGGTCCAAAATATTCGCGCTCGAGGGACAGGTCCCGGAAAGCGCTGTAGCGCTGGACACGACCGCGACTTTGCCCGCGCCGGCGGTCATCGCAATCGTTCCCGTCGCATCGGGAGTCGGGAGGTTGGTAGTTCCGCCACTCCCCTGGTCTTCTTCCACGAGAAAGTATTGTCCGGGCAGCAGCAAACACGTTGCAGTTGAACAGAGGGGCGTAACGGACCAGGTTGAGCCGGTGGCCGAGGTGTACTGAACAGACCAGCCGGCAAGGTTAATCGTCGTGGCGCCTCGATTGAAGACTTCGATAAAGTCGTTCTTGAAAACGGCGCCCGCATTTCCCCCACCGCCGTATAACTGACTAACAACAATATTCGGTGTGTCGTCGTTTTGAATTGTGCCCAGGCCTGTATCGTCGGAGATGGTGGCGCCGGAAACCGCGGTAAGCTTTACCAGGAAGGTTTCGTCTGATTCGACCAGGGTGTCGCCGTTTGTTGTGACGTCGAAGGTGTAGGCCGCGGAGCCTGCGGGAATAGTCTGGTTCGTAAGAGTTTTCGAAACGTAATCCTCGCTCGAGGCTGTTGCAGTGTCATCGTGCGTCGAAATGTTGAAGGTGATACCTCCCGCGGGTGCAGGCCTCGAAGATGTCACGGTGAAGGATGCTGTGGTAGTTCCGCTGTTGCCTTCAGTGACCGCAACGTCGTTGACACTCAGCACCGGACTGTCGTCGTTCAGGATAGTTCCCATAGCCTGAAAATCAGACACTGATGCTCCTCCAACGTTACTTACGTTCACCAGGAAGGTCTCATTAGGCTCGATCGTCAAGTCACCATTGACCAGCACAGAAAAAGTAAACGTCTGTTGCCCAAAGCCTATTTGCCGGCTGCCAAGAGACTGGCTTACATAATCGTCGTCCGCGGTGACGGCGGAGCCGTTGGCTGTGCCTATATCAAAAGAGACACCCTTCTCAGGGGCAGGCGCTGAGAGGCTGAGGGTGAAATTGAAGGTCGTCGTACCACTATCGCCTTCGGCAAGCGAGATGTCGTTGATCGAGAGGCTGGGCAAATCGTCGTTTCCGATCGTTCCGACCCCACGCGCATCGTTAGCCGCTCGATCACCAATTATCACTGCGCCTGTTAGGTTGCTCAGGTCAACCGCGAAAGCTTCGTCCGGCTCCGCGGCCACATCGCCGTTGACCACTACGTCGAAACGGTAGGTCTGGTGGCCGGCCGGAATAATTTGTTTCGTTAGCTGTCGAGCGACGTAATCGTTATTTGCTGTCGTAGCGGTCAAGTCCTGGGTGGCAATGTCAAACGTGACGTCGGTAGACGGCGCCGGGCTTGATAGGCTGACAATAAAGGAAAATATCTTTGTTCCCTCGTTGCCTTCGGTCGCAATAACGTCGTCAATCGAAAGCGCCGGAGTTGGGCCAGGCGTGCAGACGTTAAGTGGTGAGCTGCTGTTACGCGGCGCGGGCGCGTGCAAGAAGAAATCAGCTTCGTTGTCGTTGGTGTCAGTGCAGCCGCCGTTGCGACGGAAGTCTGAAGCGGTGGCGCCGGGCGCGGGGGCTGGTCCATCTTTACCTTCAAAACAACTTGCGGTCGCGCCATAGCCAATGAAGTCCGCGATAGCCAAATTGCCAGGATTGAATGGGGGTTCGTCATTGTCACCCGGACAAGTGGAAACGGGGAGGGAAGTGGCGCCGACTACCAGGGCGACCTTGCCGGCGGTGGTCGCCATGACGATGCTGCCCTTGGCGTCGGGCGGAGGCAGTGCTAACCCGTTTATTCCACCCGACAGTTGGACCAGGAAATACTGGCCGGGCAGTATTGTGCCTGAAGTAAGGTCAACCCTGTTGGACCCGAAATTTGCAGTCGCTCCGGCATATTGAATCGAATAGCGCGTGGTAGCGAAGTTAACGGTAGTGTTGCCGCGATTGAGAATCTCAACGAAGTCATTAGCGAATGGCGCTCCAGCGTTACCGCCTGCGGTGTACAACTGGCTGATCACCAGATTGGCTGTGTCCTCGTTTTCAATCGTGCCGCTGCCCCAGCCATCCAGCGTGGTCGCGTTCGCAACATTGGTGATGTTGACGAAGAACGATTCGTTTGGTTCGACCAGCAGGTCGCCGTTGACTGTGATCTCGAAAGTGTAAGTGCTCTGGCCGGCTGGAATTGTCTGATTGGTCAAACTCCTGGCGACGTAGTCACCGCCCAAGGCAGTTGCAGTCCCGTCTTGAGTGGCAATGTTGAAGGTTACGCCTCCAACCGGCGCCGGCAATGATGAGGTGATGTTGAAAGTGAAGGTGGTGGGGCCGCTGTTGCCTTCCTTCATAGACACATCGCTAACGCTCAGCGCAGCAGTGTCGTCATTTTGGATGTTACCGGCACCCTGGCCATCGGCGACCGGCACGCCTGAGACATTACTGAGGTTGACGAAGAAGCTCTCGTTAGCCTCGATCTTCAAGTCGCCATTCACTTCAACGCCGAAGTTATAGGTTGTTTGTCCTGCGGGAATCGTTTGACCAACCAGGGCTTGGGCCACGTAATCGCCATCAGCCACCCTGGCCGTATTGTCCAGCGTGTTGATATCAAAAACTACCACTGAGGCTACCGGCGCAGACAAGCTGACGGTGAAGTTAAAGACCTTTGTGCCGGTGTCGCCTTCAGCAAGTATTACATCGTTGATCGAAAGACTGGGTTCATCGTCGTTTTCAATCGTTCCAACCGCCTGACCATCCGTCACCGTGGCGCCGGTTACGTTCGTCACGTTCACGAAGAAATTCTCATTGGGCTCAAACGCAGCGTCGCCGTTGACCACGACGTCGAAGCTGCAGGTCTGCTGGCCCGGAAGCAAGATCTGGCTCGTCAAACTACGCGCAACATAATCGTGGTCGGCGGTGGTGGCCGTGTTGTCCTGTGTGGCAATGTCAAACATGACATCAATACCCTGCGCCGGCGCCGACAAACTAACCGTAAAAGTAAATATCTTAGAACCGCTATTGCCTTCGGTGGCCGTAACGCCGTTGATGGTGAGATTAGGAGGCGGGCCTGAGCAATCGTTCAACGGCGAAGCGCTGTTGCGTGGAGCGGGAGCGTGCGCAAAAAAGTCTGCCGCATTGTCGTTCGTGTCAGTGCAGCCTCCGGCCTTACGGAAATCTGCTGTAGTAGCGCTTGGCGCCGGCGCGGGTCCAGGAACTTCAAAGCAGCTTGCGGTTGCGCCGTAGCCGATGAAGTCTGCCACTGTGGCGGCCAGAGGACAGCCCGTGCCACTGAGCGAGGTAGTCCCCGCGACGAGGGCAACCTTGCCGGCCGTTGCGGCCATAACGATGCCGCCAATGTCGTCCGGAGTCGGCAATGGAGATCCGACAACGCCGCCCGAAAGTTGGACCAGGAAGTAACGGCCGGGAAGGATGCTACCGGAATTCAGATCAACTTTGTTCGAGCCAAAGTTTGCGGTGGCGCCCGCGTATTGAATGGAATAAGGCGTTGTAGCGAAATCAACGGTTGTGTTTCCGCGATTAAAGATTTCGACGAAGTCGTTGGAGAACGGCGCACCCGCATTGCCACCGCCGGCAAATGACTGGCTGATTACCAGATTAGCTGTGTCGTCGTTTTCAATCGTACCGCGACCCTGGCCGTCGGTAAGGATTGCGCCGCTGACATTTTTCACATTCACAAAGAACGTTTCCGCGGGTTCGACATTCAGATCGCCGTTTACCGTTACATCGAATGAGTATGTTTGTTGGCCCGCCGGAATCGTCCGCGCCGTTAGCGCGCGCGCTACGTAGTCGTTGCCGTCGACGGTCGCAGAGTGGTCCTGCGTACTGATATCGAAGCTGACGTTTGCCGGAGCAGGCGAAGACAAACTAACGGTAAAGGTAAATATCGTCGAGCCCGAATTGCCTTCATTGGCGGTGATGTCGTTGAGTGTGAGCGACGGCGGCGGCTCCTGCGCGAGGGTACTCGCGCTGGCTGAGTTGTTGCTCAGGTTGGGATCGGGCGTCGATGCGCTGACGGTCGCGGTATTTGAGATGGTGCCGGCAGGACCATGCGCTCTTGCGACTAAGGTGATCGTCCGAGTAGCGCCGCTTGCGATGGAGGCGAAAGTTACCGTGCGATTGTTGTCTGTGCCGGCGCAAACCCCACCGCTGGTTGCGGAGCAGGAAACAAAACTCAAGCCTGCTGGGAGGTTATCCGTAACGACAACAGACTGCGCTGCGACCGCACCGTTGTTAGTAACAACAATTGAATAAATGAGGTTGGAACCGATGAAGACAGGACCTGGTGAAACTGTCTTAGTGATCGAGAGGTCGGGTGGCGCCTGGTTCACAACTAAGGTAGCCGGCGATGATTGCGTACCTCGGCCCGTCGCGCGTATTTGAGTCGAACCTACCCTTAATCCGGTCGCCAGGCCATTTTGATCTATGGTCGCGACCGCCATGTTGCTTGCCTGCCAGAAGAAGAGAACACCAGCGACTTCGCTATTGTTAGCGTCAAACGCGCGCGCGGTGAATGGTTGTTGCTGCCCGGTATCAATGGTGGCTGAGGAGGGCGAGACTTCAACGCGCTCGATTGCCGGTCCGCAAGCGCTAAACGGCGAGCCGTTGAACTGAGTCCCGGGACTAAACAGACGCGCACCACCAGTGGCTGGTCCGTGTTTAGTGAAGCTCCCGGAAATGTCTGGCGCGCGCGTAAGGGATTGGTTGTCGTCACTGTCGAGTCCGGTGGAACCGCCATAAGCGACAAAGTTGGCGA
>DASQKG010000137.1:0-6068 GCA_035630655.1 Pyrinomonadaceae bacterium | reverse complement strand
TTCACCATCGTGCTCCACGGAAATTCCATCGAGCGTGTCCTAAGGTGCGGCGATCTTGATGAGCGCTCTGCCACTGGCTGGTCCTCGTAAGCCGACCGTCACCCACAAATCTCTCGGGGCACCGACAACTGCGTCAGGTAACACAACAACCACCTGTGTGACGCCGCTGAGATCAGTTACCGCCCCAACGTACTCAACCGTGAGCGGATAGACTCTGCCCTGATCATCTTCGGCACGTACGGTCACCGCTGACGGGGTGTCGCCGGGTTGGAGTCCCAGGCGCCAAACGAACAACGACACGCGTCTGCGCTGGTCCATGCTGAGGGTGTGCAGGTTAGTCAGCGAGAACGGGTCACGTGTCTGCGTTACGGAATCGAGCGCCACGGCGTGCTCGGTGTTTTCCTCGGTCAGCAGCACAGGCGCATCGTCGTTGACAATGGTGAGCGTGGCCGCCGGCAACGCCCCCAGTATGCCGCTTCCGGTTGGATTGCTCAGTGCCAGGCTAATGGTTTCGCCTTCCTCATTTACTTGGTCGTCGCAGATCGTGACCGTAAAGGATTTTGATCCTGACTCGCCGCCGGCCCATGAAAGCGTTGTCGATCCGTTGATGTAGTCAGCGCCGGCAGCGCATGACGCGCCTCCTGTGGCTGTGCCGTTCGCGGTCGCGAAATTTACCGAGGCGCTACCAGCGTTTCCGCTCGTACGGGTCACAGTGATGGTAGCGCTGCCGGCACTCTCGCCCATGCTGTACGTGGCTGCGTCGAACTGTAGGACGCCGGGCTCGTTCTCCGGATCTCGCTTCGCCTCAAGCACATCTTGCACGGCGGCAGGCACGTTCGAGTAAAAGTCGTAACCTGTCAGCGCCTCGACCTCGTTGACCGTCTTCAGATACTTCTGCCAGCGATCAGACCGAATTCCCACAACGTTGGGCATGATGACGGCAATAGTTCGGGTGTTGTTATCAACCCGCGACACGTCGTTGTCACCAACGGGAAGGATTAAGGCGACTTTCCACGTTGCCGAGGGCACAGTGACATTGCCGTTGTCGATCGTATTAGCGCGAACGATTGTGTCATCCTCCTTTCTTCCCTCTCCGCCTATACCCGATCCGCCCGAAATAATGTAGATTTCGGAACCAGGAATGAACCCCCGGAGATACTCTTCAAACTCCTCCCACGGTCCCATATTGTTGTCCGGTGACTGCGGTACAATGTTGGTCGTCAGGAACGTCGCTAAGTTCTCCTCATCTGTTTTGGTGCGGTCCGCTGATGGACACATATGTCCACGATTAAAGCCGGTATTTGTGTAATCAGCGTGCCGGACTCGATGAAAATCAGGTGGCAAGTCAGGGTCAATTTTGAAATCAACATCCGGGCGGGTAAGACTACCTTGCCAGGTGCTATCAAGATGCCAACTTGTCCAGTTCGGCGTGCCACGACCGTCGTTGTATGACAATGCGTATTGGGTCTTCAACATCAGGTAGTTAGTCTTCATGTTGGCATCCGATACGGCATTACTCGGATTTCCCATCACCATGTGTTCCGCCGGATCGCGGACCGTTAACGAGATATTTCCTGAACCCAAACGTGATTGCGCATCGGTGATCGAGAAAGGAATGGTTTTCGCCCCGGGTGTCGTGGCGGGAGATACGGTAGCTCTGTAGGAAAAGACATTATTGTCCGCGACGAGATCGCCGTTGGTGCCGTCATCAAAGAATTGTTGCGTTGCGGATCCACCAATCGAGCTGAGATTACCCGAAACGCTTAGTCCAGTGCTGGCTGGATTAGAGCCTGGCATAACGGTAACCGTTAGTAGTGTCTGACTGCCTACCAGCAAGGGGCTCGGATTCGCGGCGCCAACACCAGTTGGATTTGTCGGCGTTGGCGATGACCCTTGAATCCCAAGTATCGAAATGTCATCAATAGCCAGAGCCTGCGCATTTGTCGTCGTTGAGCCTGACGAAACCGAATAATTCCAAGCGAGATAAAAATTACTCCCGTTGGAAATGCTAGTGCTTAGAGTCTGATTGTTGACGGCTTTGACCACTGGGCCGGGCGCGGTGGCAAAACCATTGTTGTTTGCATCGGCGTCGAAGGGTGTAAGAAAGTTATCTCCGGCGCTTGTCCAGATGATTCCATCCGTTGAGTAAAACATCTGGATGCGAAATCCGGCTGCATTCGTACCGTTCCGATATTTCTCAACATTGTAGGAAATCTGGAGGCCTGAAAGATCGCCTCCGGTGCTATTCACCATCTGAGCATACAAGTTGCCGCTTGCAGTCCCGGTGCCTGAGGCAAGGAAGCCAACCGCCCTGTCGCTCCCTCCTAAGTTCGCCGTGCCCGATCCGAAGTTGTAGATGCCATTGGCCGCGTTAGTCGCCAGGTTAGCGCCCCCTGCACGCGCTGTTGTAGTTTCAGCCGCGGAGAATTCGCCGACCTTATTAACGGCTGTAAGTGCGTCCGCTCTGAAATCTGTGGGCAAAGTTGATGTCGTGGTCGCGGTCGCAGGAACGCCCATGACATCAAAGTTCTGCGTGTACACTGTTGATGTCGACAGAGATATGGCTGCGAAAACGACAGCCACAGATATCAAGGTGAGCACTGAAATGGAAGTGGTTACGATAAAGAAACGAAACCTTGAGACAGATGCGGACAGAGATTTAGACATAGCCGTTCCTCTCGTCGATGAAGGTGAAGCCCTCGAGGAGTCGGGAGCAATATTTTGGCGGTTGCGTGAGAGCCCACGGAGGTTCTTGGGAAACAGCAAATCATCCCAACGTGTGCTTTAACGGCTGGATTTAGCGAGTGTGCATGTGAGCAGAGGCTCGTGAGAATTCAGCCCACTGAAGTAGCAAGGACAATAGGAACGAAAAACCTCACTTGGGCACTCAAAGGCCCGCTATCAATTCGATGCAAGAATACTGGCAAGAACTAGATATTGGCAAGAATAACTCTACACGTGGAAAGAAAACTTTCGCTTTTTGCTGTCCCGAGCAGGTGGTGAGAAAAGCCAGGAAGTTATCGATGAAAAATTCTAATGACAGTGGTTTCTGTGACTTAAGGTCCAACTGAGTCCTTGCCGATTTCAACTGGTCTCTGGTGGCACATCCTTTGTAATTCCAAATCCTCGATGAGTCGGTTCTTTATCAATTCGTTCAGAGCAAATGCGGCCCTCTGTCTGCTTGCGCCCACCGAGTGGCGGCGTCTTCAGAGACTTGTGCATACCTGTCTGGTTCACGGCTCTCAAAATTGCTCTCTTGCCGCAGCCCTTGCAGTAAGACTCACGCCCGGGCGCGATCTGTTCGTTTAGCGCGTCCAATAGACCACCACAAATGACCGATGAGTCTAGCTAAAGACATTAACGACTCTTCGCGAGAAGTAGAGAATTTTATGACTGAGGAACTAGTGACACAGGTGTCTCGCATATACGAGCGAGCCCGAAATGAAACATTGGAGCTAATTCAGTCCCGGAAGGCGGAGAAGATAGTCATACCGGTGCGAGAGTGGATGAGTGCAACCCAACTAGCAGAATATTGGCAGCTCTACAACGATAAGAGTGAACCAACGACCGCCGGAACTGAAGTGGTCGAAGCGATCGCGGAGAGCGATCTGCTGCCGTCATCGAAGTCAGCTGATTTGCCTGATTGTAGGCATAGCTAACAACTCCGTTAGCGGTTGTCTCATTCAACCATCGATCTTTGTTATCAAATGTCCATGCTGATCACTTGTTTAGTAACTCAGCGATTTTAGTCTGACCGATTTCTTCTGCGAGCATCCGGGCCGTTCTATCATCATTGTCTTTTGCTTTTGAATCTGCTCCTGCTGCAAGCAGCGATTTTACAGCTTCAATGTTGCCCCAGAAGGAAGCTTTCATTAAGGCCGTCTCACCATTATTGTCCCGTGCATCAATCTCGGCACCTGCGTCCAACAATGCCCTGACCGCCTCAGCGTCTCTATTTTGGGCTGCGTGCATTAGCGGCGTGTACCCGCCAAAGGGTGCAAGGCCGCTCTCATTACGAGCGCTTACGTCGGCTCCACCAGCGATCAAGGCTTTAACCGCGTCGGGACGTCCCATACTTGCGGCCATCATCAAAGCGGTCATGCCTCGATCGTCTCGCGAGTCTACGTGGGCTCCGCTCGACAACAAATCCCCAACGATGTCGGTGTGCCCGGACGTCGATGCAGCCATGAGGGGCGTGATGCCGTCTCTGAGTCTTGCGTTGGCATTCGCACCTCGTTGCAACAAGTCCCGCACCAATTGGTGGTTACCCGTGCCTGCCGCGTCTATCAATTGTCCATCAGCTTTGTCTTTGCCCATTTAGCGGTTAACAAACGTAAAAGTATAATCCCTCTGTCGTTACCTCACGCAGTTTGGCCGCCCGTCTATGGAATTGCAAGATTGGCTGGAATCGTCGGCCATAGAGGTGGAAACAGCGAGGGGATCATACGAAGGCCCCGATAAATCAGATAACCCGCGCCGACTCCGGCAACAACTCCACCAGCAACCTTAACTCCCTTCGGAATACCACCGGGTGAACCACCTGGACCTTTGCCGACCGGGTATGGGTGTGGCTGCGGCACTGGACCAGGGAGTGGCGAAGCAGAAGGTGCTGGCGCAGGAGCCGGAGCCGGATCCGGTACTGGACAATCTGGTTTTTTCTCCGGGCATTTTGCAGCATAGAGCGCCTGACATCTCGCGTAGGCTCGCCAAAGGTCTGCAATTTCACCCGCATGTCGGTTTCCGCCTCGCGGCTTAGGCACATGCCTATCCCAGCCTTCATGAGAAAGTATCATTCTCATCAATACCGCCATCTTACCTTGAAGCGAGGGGCATGAGTCTCCACTGGTACATCCTACGCTCACTCCACCTGGAGGATGGTAGGGCCCGCCCCCTCCCCTGCGACCGCGTTGTAAACCCATCGGGTCATTGCTGCCGATGGGATCGTTGCTAACGTAAGCGTAGAAATTCGTTTCACCGCTCTCAAACTGGAGCGGGTCCTCGGTCATGAAGCGTCCTTGTTGCGCGTCATACCAACGTGCCCGGTAATAGAGTAGACCAGACAGTGGATCCCGTTCCCGGCCAGTATAGCCGTACCGTGTCAAGGAGCTGCCCGCGCTATCGCCGAAAGCGTTATAACTCATTCGCTCTGCGACGGTACCGTTCGCATCGGTTAGTGCAATGGTGCTGTCCAGATGATCCTGAATGAAGTAGAGCGCGCCGTTTCTGGCGTTGGTTTGTCGCAACTTCTCATCGGTATCCAAACCATTCAGGTAATCAGTAGTAGTTCCATCTGTGCCGCGATCAAGCACGACGTCGTTTCCGTCGGTGAGGAAGGTAGTGGTCACTCCGCCGGCTGTGCGAGCACTGCGTCTTCCCAAGGCGTCGTAGGCATAGTTGACTGTCTCTCCGCTCGGCATGGTCACACCGGCGAGCCGGCCACGGCTGTCCCAGTTGTAATTGGTCGCACCTTGCGTGTCGATCTTGCTCTTGGTTTCTCCTTCGGCATTGAAAGTAAAGGCCGCGGATCCCGATTGGGAGATGCGATTCATAGCATCTGCCGGGGCCGCAACCTTTGCCGTTGCCAACTGCTGACCGGTAAGGTTTGAAGTGATTGACGCTATCTGGTCATCATCGGTGAAGGTGTAACGCAGGTCCTCCAACGACCCATTTTGACCATGCGAAAGCCGAACTAGTCGATTCACATCGTCATAGTTATATGTCGTATTGATCCCGTTTGGTCGCTGCAGGCTGGTTCGCCGGGACAGAGCATCGTATCCGTAGGTGAAGGCTTCAGAACCCTGCTGAATGGTTTGCAAGCGGCCCGTCAAATCATATCCGTAATTCACTGGTTGGCGGTCCGCAGCCGTCATTGAGGTTCTTTGATTGGCTGCATTATAGCTGTAGGTAAGCGTGCCCGCAGGGGTGGTTTCCGTCAGCAATCTGCCGGCTGCGTCGAAAGCCATGGCGACGGATCCAGACTGCGTGTCGTTCACAAGCACTGGTCTGCCTGCCGCATCAAAACTGTAGGTTACAACCGCGTCGGGGTAGGTTGTCTGTACTGGCCGATC
>DASQKG010000136.1:0-6375 GCA_035630655.1 Pyrinomonadaceae bacterium | reverse complement strand
AATCTGCTGGACTTTAACTCCTGCCTGCTTACCCTCCGCCGGCAGTTGATCAAATTCCGCACGTAGATCCTTGTCGGTGACCTGGAGTTTCGAGCCGGCTTTTTCCGTGTTGATGAAGAGGTAACGGATTTTCTTCTGAGGCTCCAGAATGCGGTAGTCAGTCTTGTGCTGTTCGTAATAGGCTTTCAACTCATCGTCTGACACTTGAATCTTCTCGGCCAGTTTCTCGGGAGTCAAAAGGGCATAGGACAAACTTATTGTGGTTGAGTCGCGCTTGTATTTTTCCTGCACCTCGTCATCAGAAACACTCACACTCGAGGTTACGAACGCTCTCAAATTTCTAAACGCAAGCTGATCTCGAAATTGCTCTTCGAACCGCTCGACGTCACCGGCAATCGCGGTCGCTCGTTCTCGATAGCGGGCCGGATCCTTATCAGGGTCGATACTGGCATATTGTCCCGTGGCCGGGTCCCTGAATTGTTTTCGGATTTCGTTCGCTACGTCAGCTTCGGAGGGGAAGAGACCCAGCCGCAAAGCTTCCTGCTTAATGATCTTCTGCCGAATTAGACCATCCAGGACTCTAGAGTTGGTGAGCCCGAGCTGCGCCAGGCTTATCTGGCCGCCATACCTTGCCTGAACGCTTTCCTTCTGAAACGCCACATCGGAAACCGTGATTTCATCCCCGCCGACTTCAGCGAGTACTTCAGTGTTTCTAGTAGGCTCCAGAGATCGAGCGGAGCGTCCCGGACCGTAGAAGACTACTAAACTGACGGCCATCAGGACGACGAAACCAACGATAACGATGTTCCGCGTTCGTTCCAGGCGTGCGAATTGTTTGAGCATGATTTAAAACCTTTCTAGTGAATGGCGGATTGTAAAGGAGAGGACGTGGCTCCGCAACTTCGAAACGAGTTCCGGGCGTCGCAGGTGGCATAGACTTTAGTCTGTGTTTCAAGCCACCTTAGAGCTACAAATGGACTGTTTAACCTTATACGGCGACACAGACTGAAGTCTATGCCACCTGCGGCACCTGACTTCCCTGGCGTTCCGCACCTGACACCTGCCCCCCTACAATGCTATTTTACTGAATTCAATGAACCCGATGGGCAGCGCAACTTGGTTATGGATTGGCTTCTCTGTATTCATCCTGCTCATGCTGAGTCTGGACCTCGGACTCTTAAATCGTAAAGCCCACACAATAAAATACCGCGAAGCGGCAACTTGGAGCGCCGTCTGGGTCACCCTGGCAATGATCTTTGCCGGACTGGTTTTCTACTATCAGGGCACCAACCGCGGCCTTGAGTTTCTAACAGGCTACCTCATTGAGCTATCCCTCTCTGTAGATAATCTCTTCGTTTTTCTTCTTATCTTTTCCTATTTCAAGGTGCCGGCCAAGTATCAGCACCGGGTCCTTTTCTGGGGCGTGATGGGAGCGTTGATAATGCGCCTGACGATGATCTTCATCGGCGCTGTCCTCATCCAACGCTTCCACTGGATCATTTATATCTTCGGTGCTTTCCTGGTTTACACGGGAATCAAAATGTTCAAGCAGGAAGAGCTCGATCTCCAGCCTGAAGATAATCCCCTGGTGAAATTTGTGACGCGCTACATTCCGATCACTCGTCACTACGAAGAGCAGAAATTTTTTACCCGAGTAAACGGCAAACTAACAGGCACGCTGTTGTTGCTGGTTTTGGTGATCGTGGAAGTCACCGATCTTGTTTTCGCCGTGGATTCGATTCCGGCCATCTTTGCCATCACAACCAACACTTTCATTGTCTACACTTCAAACGTTTTTGCCATACTGGGCCTACGCTCGATGTACTTCCTGCTGGCGGGAGTGGTCGAGAAGTTCCAGTACCTCAAGATGGGACTCGCGATCGTGCTCACGTTTATCGGCGTCAAAATGTTGGTTGTAGCTGTTAACGTGCACATTCCGATTTGGTTATCGCTCGTGTTCGTGGCTGTAGTCTTGCTCGGCTCGGTTGTCGCTTCCTTGATATGGCCCAAAGACTGCGAGATGGATATTGATGTAGATCTCCCGGCGGGATTCGAGCCTCCTTTTGAAGACGTTGAATCCGAAGAACAAACACGATCCACGAAATCACGCGAAATAGCACGAAAATGATGCCTCAGTTCGTGTGATTTCGTGGATCGGTTTACTGCCTTCCATTGATCCTTGGCTTTTTCCTTTCCGCAGTCCGTCAGGGTCGACAAGGCGGAAACGTCGCGTTATTATGGCTCCTGAATCAAGAAGGTTGATAATGACCAGATACAGACCGCTTACCAAACTCCTTCTAACGGTGCCGCTTCCGCGCCGCGCGTTCTAGCGCTGTTTTGTCGGAGCGGCGAATCCTTTACAACTAAATCGCAGCTGATCGGGGGCCGGGTTGATTGGGGCACCAATGCTCAAACCGAACTTTTGTGCGTCCGTTCAATCCAGTACTTGGGGGCAAATTAGCGCGGGGACAAGAGTGATGGACGAAAAGTACTTTCCGGAAGTAATCGAAAAGAAATGGCAGCAACGCTGGGATGAAGGTCGTGTGTTCGAAGTCAGCAACGACGACCCGCGGCCGAAGTTTTACTGCCTGGAAATGCTGCCTTATCCGTCGGGCTTTCTGCACATGGGCCATGTGCGCAACTACTCAATCGGGGACGCTCTTGCCTGGTACAAGCGTCTGCAAGGCTTCAACGTGCTGCATCCGATCGGCTGGGACAGCTTTGGGCAACCCGCCGAACAGGCGGCGATCAAGCGCGGCGTGAATCCACGCGCCTGGACCGAAGAGAACATCGAGCACATGCGAGGTCAGATCAAGCGTCTTGGCTTCAGCTACGACTGGTCGCGCGAAATTGCCGCCCATAGACCTGACTATTACAAATGGGACCAGTGGTTCTTCCTGAAGATGTTTGAACGCGGCCTGGCTTACAAAAAGCAGTCGCCGGTTAACTGGTGTCCCAAAGAAGGCACCGTGCTCTCGAATGAACAATCATCGGGAGGAGTCTGCTGGCGCTGTGGCGCGGCGGTGGAGAAGCGTAACCTCGAACAATGGTTCTTGCGTATCACGAAGTACGCTGAACAACTCGTTGGTCAGATCGAACAGATTGAAGCCACCTGGCCCGAGAAGGTTCTGAAACGCCAGCGCGATTGGGTCGGACGCAGCGAAGGTGCCTACATCGACTTCGCAGTCAAAGACTCCGATAAAAAGGTCCGGGTATTTACGACGCGCATCGATACGGTTTTTGGCGCCACTGCAATCGTACTCGCGCCCGATCATCCTCTCATCTCGGAATTGCTGGAACAGTCGTCGTTGAAGACTGATATTCAGAAGTTTGCCGAGAGGGTGGCGGCCGCGCGGGCAAGGCGTGCCGATCCCGCCGAGGAAGAAGTCAAAGAAGGGCTCAACACCGGAGTGCTGGCCATCAATCCCTTCAGTGGCGAGAACATACCTGTCTGGGTAGCAAACTATGTAGTGATGGACTATGGCACCGGCGCTGTTATGAGCGTGCCGGCTCATGATGAACGCGACTTTGAGTTTGCGCAGAAATACTCGCTTCCGATTCGACAGGTCATCGCGCCGGTTTCTCACAGTCAGCCTTCCGCCGAGCCGGTGTCAATAACTGGTACCGATCAATCAGCTGAAATGCGCCAGGCATTTTGCGACTACGGTGTGCTGATCAATAGCGGTGATTGGGGCGGAAAACTCTCGGAAATGGCGATACGTGAGATGGGCCAATACGCAGAGGAGCACAAATTCGGCGGTGGGGCCGTTACTTACCGGCTACGCGATTGGGGTGTTTCGCGCCAAAGGTTCTGGGGGGCGCCGGTGCCTATCATCAACTGTGAAAATTGTGGCGCCCTTGCAGTGCCTTACGAGGATCTTCCGGTTGTGCTTCCGGAGACTGCCGAGTTCACGGGCAGTGGTGAATCGCCACTGGCGGGCGTGCCGGAGTTTGTGAATACAACCTGTCCCAAGTGCAAACGTCCGGCGCGTCGAGAGACCGACACGATGGACACGTTTGTCGACTCCTCTTGGTATTTCTTTCGTTACCTTGATCCGCGTAACGACTCCGCGCCGTTTGATCCGGCAATAGCTGCCCAATGGACACCTGTCGATCAGTACATTGGTGGGGATTCACACGCGGTGATGCATCTGATCTACACCCGCTTTTGGACCAAGTTCATGCGCGATATCGGACTGGTTTCGTTTGATGAGCCGGTGAAGAGACTGCTTACTCAGGGAATGGTAACGAACCTGGTGGAAGGCACGGAGGAATGGAAGGCGATGTCAAAGAGTCTCGGAAACGGGGTCGACCCTGACGAGATGATCGCCGCGTTTGGTGCAGATGCAGCGCGCCTTTTCACTCTCTTTGCCGCGCCGGTCGAAAACGAACTGCGCTGGATTGAGACGGGGATCGAAGGAGCAGTTCGCTTTTTGCGAAAAGTGTATTCGATGGTATGGCGTTGGAACGAACGCCTCTCGGATTCGTCGCAGCGACAGGACGCCCCGAGCGCCGAGGAATTGAGTCCCGGGGCTACGGCTTTGCGACGGAAGACGCACCAGACGATCGCGCGAGTAACGAACGACTTTGAGCAATTGCATCTCAATACGAGCGTCGCTGCATTGATGGAGCTCTTTAATGAGTTGAGTGATTTCAACGCCCAGCCGGCTACCGCGTCAGCGGCCGACCTCTTTGCCGTGCGCGAGGCACTGGAAGCTATGACTCTGATGCTCACACCTTTTAGTCCCCACGTAGCGGAGGAGATGTGGGAACGTTTGGGCCACACGGGCGGTCTTATTCAGAGAGGTCGCCAGGGTGCTGAATGGCCAAAGGCGAATGCCGACCTGGCCCGAAAGGCTGAGCTCGAGATTCCCATTCAGGTGAACGGAAAGCTTCGGTCGCGCCTGGTGACAGCGCCCGATGTAACCGAGGACGAGTTGCGCGCGGCGGCGGTTGCTGATGAGAAGGTGCGTCCCTTTACGGAAGGTCGCGAAGTCATAAAAATCATTGTGGTGCCGCAGCGGCTGGTCAATATAGTTGTGCGTTAAAGAGTTAATCGGCGGAGAATTCGGAGGGTGTGGAGAGAGAGAGTGTGTTTGGCCAGTTGCAGGTATTCGCTTTTGCGGCGATCTCTATTGAAGACTGTGTCTTATTTGAATTCTAGCCACGGAGAAGGGACTGATCGTTAGACGCCAAACTTAGCTTATGTTAGATTGAGTTTCGAAGAGGTTTGTAATGAGAAAGCTCGCGACATACGAGGGCATCATCGAGAATGGACGCGTCAGGCTCCCATCAAATGTCGGAATTCCTGAGAAGACCCGGGTGTACGTTTTAGTTCCGGATACCGAGAATCTCTCAGCGCCATATGTCGCCAGTCCTCACCTCGCCGACCGTGAGCAGGTAAAAGATTTCGAGAAGCGGATCATCGAAGACACAACTGATGCCAACGTATGACTCCGACCTGTTCAACCCACCAGCTCCTGTGGCAAGAGTGACCCTGCGAGATCCAGATAACGGCAACACCGCAACCAACGTAGTAATGTTGATCGACTCGGGCGCTGATATCACTCTCGTTCCGCAGAGATCCATTGAGGAACTCAAGTCTAGCATTGACCCTCAGCAGAGCTATGAACTGAAGGCATTTGACGGTCAAAGGAGCGTCGCCCAGTCGTTGCAGCTTGACTTGGTCTTTCTTCGAAAAACGTGTAGGGGGCGCTTCCTGATAATCAACTCAGATGCTGGTATTTTGGGACGTGACGTTCTTAATCATGTCGCATTCCTGCTCGACGGCCCTCAGTTAAGTTGGAGGGAACAGTCAACTACGGCCCCGCAGTAAACTGTTTGCTTGCTCGCTCGCTCTCGTGCCCGTTAAAATTGTGTTAGCACGTTTCGGACTGAGCCCAATAAATGAAAGAATGTCCAGCCTGTAGGCGCTGTTTCCCCGACGATATCAATCACTGTCCGCAAGACGGGGATGTGACAACCCACTCGCTAATGGGTGAGCCCATTCTTGATGCGCGTTACCAGTTAGAGAGACGATTGGGACAGGGAGGGATGGGCGTTGTTTTTCAGGCCCGTCACATTTTTCTTAAGACAGCTCATGCCATCAAGGTAATCCTGCCGGATCTGGTAGGCAACGATCCCATGCTGGTAACGCGCTTCCGTCAGGAGGCGCTGGCTGCCGCGGCCATCCGCCATCAAAACATTATTTCCGTCACCGACTTTGGCGTCGTGCGAGGCACGATGCCTTTTTTAGTGATGGAGTTTGTCAGCGGCAAATCGCTTCAGGATATTCTGGCTGACGAGAAGGTCATGTCGCCGGCGCGGGCCCTGGAGTTTGCGTGTGCGATCGGAGCGGGCGTGGCCGCCGCGCAC
>DASQKG010000135.1:0-5463 GCA_035630655.1 Pyrinomonadaceae bacterium | reverse complement strand
CGCAGGCGAGAGCTTTCAAAACTAATTGACTAGTATGAACAGCGGCAAAATTAACTGGAGTAAAGTTATTCAAAGATTAATCGCATTGACCGTTATCTGGGCTGGCTGCGCCGTGATCGCTGCAAACGCAACTCTTTATCACAGCAGGCGCAATCAGGAATTAGGTAGTTTGCGTGAAACACCTAATTCCAACACTATCGTCCACAGGGCCGGGCCAATACGCGAGGACCGCGTTTGGATCAATGTAAAGGAGTTTGCCGGAGCCACGGGCGACGGTACAACAGACGATACCGCCAAGGTTAATTCCGCGATAACAGCGGCCGCAGGCGGGGTAGTGTATTTTCCCAAAGGAACATACATCGTCAGCAAGTTGCTTTCTCCTGCGCCTCGGACGCGAATCGTCGGCGATGGCAAGGGCATAAGCATTTTGAAGAGGAAGAATCTAACCAATGATAGCTATATCCTTTACCTTTCCAGTCATGGCTCGTCGCTTTCGGGGATAACTCTCGACGGCAACCGGGCAAAGAATCCAGGTATTACGGGTGGGGAAATTGTCGTAGAGGGTGACGATGTCGAACTCCACGATTTTGAGGTTGTAAATTCAACGTGGATTTCAATACAGGTGCAGGCAAAAAGAACTCGTATCAGGGATTGCAACCTGATCGGCAGCGGCTCCGCTACCGAGGGCGCTGTTACGGGAATCTGGATGGCAACTCAGGCAACCACAGATACCGTTATTGAAGGTTGTACGATGTCTGACTATCGCTGGGGAGCAATCTTTGCCGGGGGCACCGGAGCAAATGCGGCCAGCAGAATTCGCATAATCAACAACACGTTCTCGGGTAATCACCGTCAGAACACTAATACGGGAGGGGGTCAGGTCGCCTTTGGCGGTCCTGGTGGACATCTGCTGATGGGAAATACCTTCATCGTTGGCGATGGCCTCGAGGCGACGCTCACATCAGGAATCGAAGCGAACGCAGGGGCGATCATAGTAGGTAATTTCTTTGACGGAGGCGGCGTTCATATTGACGGAATAGTTTTGCAAATAGGATCACACTATTCTGTCTCTGGTAATCAAATTCGCGGGTTTCGAGGTAGTGGAGTGCTCATTAACAACTCCGTAACTGATATCACGATTACAACCAATGATCTGAACGGGAATGGCACTCCGATCGCGGATGGTTCCAAGACGAGCGAAAAAGTAATTATCGCTAATCTCCCAGTTGCTACGGGAGACAAGGATCGTCGCAACGACTGGTGGCTTCAGCGTCAGGGGCGTCCTGTACGGTCGCGATGAATCAACGCCGCTAGGCGTTATCGGCAGCCGTCCCTCGTCGTGGTCACCGTCACCGTGGCCATGGTGTTGGCGGCATTACGCGGCAATCCGTTAGTTACATCTTGAAGGTAGAAGACGGTTCCAGGGGCGATGAATTTGCCGGTGGTTTTGGATCCCAGAGCTCCAGCCTGGGCAATCAGGGTTCCATCCGGAGCGCCCATGCGAATCTCAACCAGCTGCGCGCCTGAGAAATTCCACGAGAGGTTCGCCGCACCCATGCCGGATGCATCGCACGCTTGAATGGGGTTTGGGTTGACGGTGAGCGTGCCGGTTGCTCCGGAACTCGCGCGTTTCGAAGTCGTATTCGGGCCGGTTGCCGGCGGAGAGGCTGGATTTGCGTTTGATCCAGTTGGCTGTGTAGCCGCAGGTGTTGCCGCAGTGTTTGAGTTGGATGGCGCAGTACTGTCACAGGCGCTAATCGACGTGAGACCCACGGCCAGGCTCAACAGTAAACAGACACGCAGACTTCCTCTTGTTTTTGATACCTTCATGTGAACGTAGGCTCCTCAACTCGGATTGTAATTAAGCATAACCGTTTACCACGGCCTTGACCGGAAAGCAAGACCTCTGAAGACACATTCGAGGTTTACAAACTTGTTATCATGGCTAAACTAGAATACACACAACGGTCTCCGCCGAACATGTATCGGAACATGAGCTAAATTGGAAGGCTTAATTGAAATGAGCGCAGAATCCTTGCATCACCACCCAAAGCCCGGCACAGCGGAATACGATGAACATGTTCGAGAGGAGATCGAGCATTACGGACAAATTTTTGAGAGCGAGATAGGACGGGAAAAACTCGTTCAACCAGTCCCACCATCCTGGACAGAGCTTGAACGGCGCGCCCAGGTTTTGATGAGAGTATCCACAGGGAAGGATCTAAGTGGACATTTAGTTGAGCGCCTGAACTACCGACCAGGCATTCAAATGCTTTCGCTCGGCTCAGGTCCTGGCGGCGTAGAGATAGGGTTGGCCCAAAGCGCGCCGCAGGCTGAAATCGTCTGCACCGACATAAATCCCAATCTACTGGAACTTGGCCGGCAGCGTGCGGAAGAGTTGAAACTCAAGATCAGATTCACCGAGGCCGATCTGAATAGTGCGGAGCTTCCGGCCGGTGAATTCGATGTTGTGTTTTGTCATGCATCGCTTCATCACGTAATTGAATTAGAGCGGCTGGCCCAGGAGATAAGACGCACCCTGCGGCCGGGCGGTGTTCTCATAACCGTGGACGTGATTACGCGAAATGGCTATCTCATGTGGCCCGAAACGAAGACGGTAGTAGAAACAATCTGGAATACGCTGCCGGAAAAGTTTCGCTTAAATCATACAGCCTATTCCGAACCCCGAATTGATGACCAGATATGGGAAGCCGACACCAGCGTCAGCGGCATGGAGTGCGCCCGATCTGAGGAAATATTGCCGGTCCTGCAGAGAAACTTTGTGGCAGAGCACTATGTGCCCTATTTCAGTATCAGTCGTCGCTTCTTCGATACGATGTATGGGCCAAACTTCAACCTGTCCGCACCGCTCGATAAAGCGATACTGGAATGGATCTGGCAGCTTGATCTCCATTATCTGATGACCGGTCGTCTGCGACCGGAGACCTTTTTCGGAGTCTACAAGGTGGCTTAGTGTTGCCCGCGGGAGCGGGTTTTGTAGGACTTTTCGGTGGGCCCGTCAGGCGGGGTGATGGAAGTCTCGAGCGGCGCATAGCGGTGTGGCACCCAGTCGATGTTCCATTTCTGCTCATAACGGCGGCGGTTTTCGTCAAACAATTGCTGATACTCGCCGTTCTCGAGCAGCTTCTTGAATGATGCCTGACCAAAATGGTGGATAAAGACGTCCGCCGCACACGCAACGCGAAACCCGTGGGCCTTAATCCGATGCGTGTAGTCATCGTCCTCGAATAATCCGAGGCCGAACCGTTCGTCAAGGAAACCAACCTTCTGAAATACCTCTCTTCTCATAGCAACGCAGAACATTGCCAGCATCGGAATTGAAAACACCTTTCCCGGGTGCTCCTTTACAAAGTTTGCTGCCCAGGCCGGCATGTCGTCGAGGCTGGTGTAGCCAACATCAACCTTGGCCTCGTTGCCGATAGAATTAGTGACAGGTCCGATTAAACCGATCTCCGGATTAGCATGGAGATGACGGATAAGAGTCGACAACCAGCCGCGAGTTACTACAGTGTCATTGTTGAGCAGGATTAAGTATTCGCCGTTTGCCTGACGCAAGCCTATGTTATTGCCGGCGGCAAATCCCAAATTACTTTCATTTAAGATCACCTTTAGGTTGGGGAAAATGGTCTCGGCTTCCCTTAAGTATTCCGGAGTGCCGTCTGTGGAATTGTTATCAACCACGATCACGTCAAAATTGGGCCACTCGGTGCGCGCGTAGATGCTTTCGACGCACAGACGATTCAATTGAAGATTATTGAAAGTGACTACGATAATTGAAGCTCTGGGAAAAATATCCCGCACTGCAGGGGCAAGTAACTCATACCGTTTATCCCAGGTATTTTCTTTAGCAAACAGTCGTCGCTGTTCTACTAACTCTTTATTGTCTTCAGCGAGTGCCTCAGTGATTTCTTTCTCAAACTCTTCCGCGTTTGAGGCAAGCCGAACCAGCGGCGCAAGCGAAACCATCTCCGGGATAGGCACCGAAACCAGCGGCTTGCCCGAAGCAAGAATCTCGTAAGCCTTGACGGGATTGGTGGCTTCAGTTAACGGGGAGCGTTTGAAGGGAATAATGGCAACGTCGAACTTGCCTAGATACTCGGGAATCTCTGCGTAGTGTTTCTCACCAAGTAAAAACACATTCGGTAGTTTGGATAGGCGGTGCACATCGGCGCTAAAAGTCGAGCCAACCAGGACGAAGTCCCAGTCCCGACGTCTCTCGGCGAGGTCGGCCACCAAATCAGAATCAAACCAGTCAGCAATCGCTCCGTAGTAACCTATAACCCTCCGTTCGCTCTTCTTACTTTCTGCTCTCGCAAAGTGTTCATAGTCGCAGCCATTCTGCACCAGTAGCACATTGTCATTATGTGTCGCAGCTCGTTTTTGTAAGACATCTGCTGAGGTGACAACCAGGTCGGCTCCGGCTAACAAGTTCTCTTCCTGGTCAACCATGATCTTCTTGTTGGTCGAAAAGCCTGCGTGATGATCCATGCAGTCGTAAACGACCGGCCAGGCAAATCGAGCTCGCGCCTCAGTGGCCAGGGGCCACCAAAACGGCAACTGAACGAAAGCCACAGTGGCCCCCAATATCCCATCACGACGCAACTCTTCAAGTGAGTCAAACAAGACATCGCGCTCCGTTTCACCCATCAGATCTACATAAACAACCTGCTCGAACCCGCGGAGAGTCACTTCGTAAACATTCCTTCGTTTGGTCTGGATCTGGTAAGCAGGACCAGAAGAACGAGAACCAGCCGCGATGTAAAAGACCCGATGACCGGCATCGGCGAAGCGCGACATTAATTGCTGCGGGCGTTGAAAACGAAAGTCCCAATCAATGATCGGGAAACAGATCACGTCACAAGCATTTGATTCAAGAGCAAGAGGGATTGTCTCTCGTACTCTTTGCTCGCCAAATGCCTTGATAGTTGTCAGCGGGCTTCGAAGGGTAGAAGAATCGCCGGCTTGAGCTTTTGGAGGATCGAATTGTGCTTGATTGTCGCCATTACTACTTATCCCAGCCCGCTTATAAGGCGGGAGTCGAAGAAGTCGGTACACAGGTAAAAGATGTCGATATTTAAACTGACCATACCGGCTCAGTACTCTCCACCCTAAGGACTCGTTGATCCGGGCCAGTTCGTGTGTTGTCGCCGAAAGTTGCGCGGATAGTAGTTCCTTGTTCCTCGCCCAATGACTTTCTTCTTTCTGAAACGTGGCCTGAATGTTCGTCAGTGCCTCAATTTGGCCCCTTAACGATTTATTTAGTTCAGACGCCCGCCGATACTCCTCGTCCGATTTAGATAATGCATTCTGCAACTGAATAATTTTCTCGTCACGCTCGCGAATACTGGTTTCACTTTCTGCTAGCGAAGCGCTTAAGGATTCATTTACAGCGGTGGTCTGACGAGTCACTTGCAGCGTTTCCGTTAACTCAGAATCAAGCTG
>DASQKG010000134.1:0-16218 GCA_035630655.1 Pyrinomonadaceae bacterium | reverse complement strand
GTCTGACATGGTATTGCTCGGTCAGCGAATCCGCGCCTTCACGCCGTGGTAGAAGTCGAAGTCCTACGAGCAGCATGTAGAGCATGCCGATGGCGACGATGGGTACGCCGACGCGCGTCAGCTCAAACATCGAATAAGGTTCGAGGCCATAGCGCGTCATGGCGCCGCTGACCGCGAGATTGGTCGACGTGCCGATCAGCGTGCAGGTGCCGCCGAGTATCGCGCCGAAAGCGAGTGGCATAAGAAGTTTTGACGGATGAATACTCTTGCGTGCGGCAATACCGAGTACGACCGGAAGGAAGATCGCCGTGGTGGTCGTGTTCTTCATGAAGGCCGCACACAGCGCGGCCACAGTCATCACCATCGCAGCCATGCGAAATTCATTGCCGCCGGCAATTCCCTGCAAGCGCCGCCCAACCGCATCAATCACTCCAGTCTTCGCCAGCCCGCCGGTGAGGACAAACAGTCCGGCAATCGTGATCACGATGTCGTTCCCAAACCCGGCAAAAGCCTCACTCGCCGTGAGCGTGCCGGTAACCACCAACAACACCACGAGAATCAACGCAACGATGTCAATCGGGATCCGCTCAGTCGCAAACAGAACGAGTGCGACAAACAGCAGAGTGAGGACGATGGCAATCTGAGTGGTCATAGGAGAGCGGCTTTTGAATACCAGAGTTCGGCCGAATATGCGAATCAGGACTGTTACGGGTAGAGCATGTCATTACTGTCACTAGAACTTCAAGACTTGATTGCTCTGAGTAGGACAGACATTCCTGTCTGTCTCTCGTTGATGTAAAAGTGCATCTCGTATGTGCATTGACTTTCGATAACAACCGCCGCACCTTGAGTTGATTATCGCAGCTTGCGGTTTGACGAACGCTTTCAGCGGAAAGGAAATGCCAAGGCCGCATCCCACAGCTGGTCGTTTAGGGCGGGCACTTGTGCCCTCCTGTACCGCATGGTCGTACCTGTGCGCTTGTCGCTTCGGCCGAAGAGGCGAGATGTGTATAGCGCCCCGGCGGGGCGAGATGTCTATAGCCCGGCGTTCTTTCTTTACGCTGAAGCTCCGTAGGGATCTTCTGCGCGTGTGTGTAGCTATAAACATCTCGCTCCTCTGGAGCGAAAGCGAGTTCACCTGCACGTAGCAGGTTCATCGAGGCGCGGATTATCAATAACGTGCGACCCAAACACTAAGTTGATTAGAGATCGGTTGACTTTGATGACAACCGCCGGACCAGGATGAAGCATGGGGTCATGAAGTCAGTACCACCACGCGGGTAGCGGGTGGGTCGATTCAAGCAGACAGAACGATCCACGAACAAACACGAAACGACACTAACAGAGCCTGGTTTTTGGTGTTCACTTCGTGTGGTTCGTGGATCGTTCTCTCTTATTGGATGAACGCCCCAAAGTGAATATTTCCTACTTGAGAATCTGTCGCTCCCGCAGCCAGGCGACAATGTCGGGCCAGAAGTTCAATTCCGAACCCGACGCGTGGTCCTCAAGATTGTGATTTCCGTTAGGGTAAACCTTAATGGTAAAAGGTGCGCCTCGGCTTTGAAGCTCTCTTTATATCATCGCACTGCGTCGAGCGGGTATGTCGATGTCTCGTTCACCAAACAGCCACAACGTGCGCGTCGTTGAACGACCAGCACAGGCAATGGCTCATAGCCAGCCAGGCCGTTATAAGTATTCAGTCTTTGTTCGATTTCATCCGCGCTTAGCCCTGAACCCGAGCCTTGTCCCTCGCCGGTAAGAGAGCTGTAATACATCTCCATGCCATACGAAGTTGCCGGGCCCCGACAGAATCACGCAAAAGGGAATATCTTTTTGGGTATCAGCGGCAAGCCGAATGATCCATCCCGCCTGGCTGCCTCCAAACAAGCCGACTCTTTTAGGATCAGCCTGTGGGGTGTTTCCGCAGCACCTCAAGACAGGCCAGCACATCATCGGCAATCCCGCGCAGTTGTTGTTCGCTGGTATCGGTTCTTACCTCTTCAAACCTGCCCGTCGATTCTCCGACTCCCGGTTTATCGTAAGTGAGTACAACGACTCCTTCGGGAGCAAGATTGCGCCAAACGATGCGTAAGTCCTCAGCCCGCCGGGGTCCCGAACCGTGAACAGTAACGAGTGCCGGGAAAGGACCAGACCCCCAACGTGGAAGTGAAATCGTGGCGGCTAGCTCCGCGCCACGCGACGCTACCGTTACCTGTTCATGATGAATCCGGTGGATCCCCGTCAAGCGAAGCAAAACCACAACCGCGAGAATCAACAACAGAACCAACGTTCCCGCGATCACACTTCTTGTTCGCGAGCGTAGAGTCATCGTTTACCTTGTTTTGATCTGACAATAAGAAATCCGCCGCTTTTATGCTTGAGCGCGGCGATTATCAACAACGTAGGATCGAGACAACTAGCCGATCGTCGATTTGAGCGAAAGTGCGCAGCGTTACAAGTCCTTTTGCTATAACCCGATTCATGTCATCCGGTTGGTCTCGCTGACAGTCAACGAGAAAAAAGCTATATTTGATATGAGCACCACACAAGGAACTGATTAACTCGAATTGAAGAACTCGACAAGTCGCAAATTGATAGACCTCTTTGCCGGAGCCGGTGGAATGTCGTTAGGCTTCTCAGCGGAATTCGGTCATAGCTTTAAACACGTGTGGGCGAATGATTACAACGAAGCAGCGGCAGAAACGTACCGAAGCAACTTTGGACACTGTATTCCAGGTGATATCGTTACTCTGTTGGATGATCCGAAGATAAGAATTCCCAAAGCGGACGTTGTGATAGGTGGGCCTCCTTGCCAGGGGTTTAGTCTCCTGAACAAAAACAAAGGCACTGACCCAAGAAAGCAGTTGTGGCGGCCATTCTTCGAGGTGGTCCTAAGGTCTGATGCCGAAGTGTTCGTAATGGAGAATGTTCCTCAACTTAAGGGTTCGCCCGAGTTCGATGAAATTCTCGCGCAGGCTGAGGAGCACGGGTTTGAAATAGCGTCGGAGATACTCAGCGCGTCGGATTACGGGGTACCACAGAGGCGACATCGTGTCTTTATCATCGGATGTACCTTTGCAGATCCTAAGCTGGTTTTTCCACCTAAGCGAACACACTACAACAACAAAAATGGCACCACTCCTACTCTTTTCAAACTCAACGGAGACTACATTGATAATCCCGAGCCTTGGCGTACCGTCAAAGACGCGATTGGTGACCTTCCTAGTCCTGAGGGCACCGAGATAAGACCGAACATCCCCATCTTAGATCTGCACTTTGGCCGCACTCCGACACCGTTGAGTCTGAAGAGATACAAAACTATTCCCAAGGAAGGTATGAATCGCTTCGATCTACAGAAGCGTGCTCCAGAACTGACCCCGGCTTGTTGGATTCGCAAAACATCGGGAGGTACTGATTTGTTCGGCCGCCTTTGGTGGGACAGACCAGCGTTTACTATCAGGACAGAATTTTTTAAACCCGAAAAAGGCCGCTACCTTCATCCTGCCAAACATCGGCCCATTACTCACCGAGAGGCTGCTAGGTTGCAAACTTTCCCTGATTCGTTCAAATTTTGCGGGAGCAAGATCGAAATAGCAAAACAGATCGGCAATGCGGTACCACCGTTATTAGCGGCCCGGATTGCAGATTGCGTTCGCGAGCTATTTCGGATCCGCGAAAAGAACGTTAGTGGCGGATAACTTTAGCCAAGAGAAGCGCAGCAGTATTATGTCTCAGGTCAAGGGGCGTGACACCCAACCTGAGAGGGCGGTGAGGTCTGTCTTGCACAAAATGGGACATCGCTTTCGGCTTCACCGAAGTGATCTACCAGGAAAACCGGACATAGTGTTACCTAAGCACAAGAAGTTGATTTTCGTCCACGGATGCTTTTGGCATGGTCATAAGCGTTGCAAGAGGTCAGCGCGTCCAGCCACCAATATCGAATTTTGGGACCGGAAGCTCAACCGAAATATTCAACGCGATGCAGCAACTCAGAGATCACTAAGATCTCTCGGTTGGAAAACCCTAGTAATTTGGGAATGCAGCACTCACGACGCAAGGAAACTTTCATCCAAGATTGAAAGTTTCCTTAGGTAAGTCATATTGGAGCCTTATCGTGCCTCGAAGATGTAAACAAGGTGAGCCAGAAGCGATACGGCGGGAGCTTATTGACCTTCTTTCGCACTTTGAGACAAAGCTTCAGACAGCCGAGTTAAGATCGAAGGTACAAGCTCTGGTTCCGTCATTTCATAAGTTGAGAGACCTAGGTTGCTCAATAGTGCAGAAAAAGGACGCCGCCTCAGGAATAGAACGCATCTCGTTCTATTTGCGAAGATATCCATTCACAGTAATCGCGGGCGATGAATTAATGGTGGTTGCAGGAATCGGTGAATGGGCAAGGCGAGTGCGCCAACTTCGAGTTGAGTTTGGTTGGTCTATTATAAGCGGAAATACCGCGCGTGAGATGGCTGCGGAGGGCGATTTTGGCGTTGAGGGTATCGACGCATCCACAATGAGCGTGGATGACTATATGTTGCTCAGCTTGGAGCAGGATCTGGAAGCTGCATACCGGTGGAATGTAGCCAACACCATTAGGCGAAAGCCCTTGGGTGTACAAGATAAAATTCTCGAGTTCCTGCGGGCGAATGTTGGTAAGCCAGTTACCGGAGAAGAGCTACGATATGTGGCCAAGGATAAAACCGAATGGGCCAGAAGAACTCGAGAGTTGAGCACAGAAGAGGGGTGGCCTGTCGTGACCAAAAGCAAAGGGAGGCCAGACTTACCAGTGGGCTCATACCTACTGGAACAAGATAGACAAAGCCCGCCTCACGACAGAAGAATTCCAGATCAGGTCAGAACAGCCGTGCTTTCAAAAGATGGCTATGCATGTCAGGATTGCGGCTGGACTCACGCTCAATGGAACAGATCAGATCCCCGTCATTTGGAGTTGCATCATAAAAAACATCACGCCAAAGGCGGAGAGAACGAGGTTGATAACCTCATAACACTTTGCATCCTGTGTCATGATCAGAGGCATCGTGAAGAATAGAGATGTATTGAGGCTTGGTGATTTCCAGCCGCACGTTCTTGAGGATAATCAATTCGTTTCGCCCCGCAGCAGTTTTAGGTTCGTATAAAAATGGTCAACCATCGCGACTTTCATCTTACTGTTTTAGGTCGAACCCTTGAGCACCTTGGTGTCCAGATGTACAAACGGCGAGATGTCGCGATTGCAGAACTCGTCGCTAATTGTTGGGATGCGGGTGCTAATAACGTTTGGATTACCGCCCCTGAACGAGGAAATTATTCCGCTGAAAAGAGCCGCATCATTATCACCGACGATGGAGAAGGGATGAATGCGGATCAAGTCGAGAACGAATATCTCGTCGTGGGTCGGAACAGGCGCGAAGATTCCCGGACTGTCGTAGGGCAGCAATCAGCTCCTAGTGTGAACACTGAAGCTGGTTCAGCCAATAGGAAGAGTTCGGTAGTAATGCAACCTCCCGCACTTGGCAAGATGCTACTCAGGGAAGCCGTTAGTGAGACAAGGCCCGTAATGGGCCGAAAGGGGATTGGGAAATTGGCGGGCTTCGGACTAGCAAAACTGATGTCGGTGGATTCTTGGAAAGATGGTGCATCTGTCAATATCAGAATGAATATTGATGAACTAAAATTGAAGAGTGGTGTGGCTAAAGACATTGTCATTCCGGGTGTGATCACGCCCGTCCTCCCTTCAGCGAAAAGCGCGACTGGTACGAAGATTATTCTTCAAGACCTAAAACACTCCACGGTCCTAGATTTGGAAAAACTTCGAGAAGCCCTAGCTAGGCGGTTTAGCCGACGTGTCAGGGGTCGAATGAATATTTTCGTCAACGACGAATCCGTTGGCGACCCAACAATAGTTACTGAGTATAGGATGCCTGCCTCCGATGAAGGTCTTGTTACAGAAAAGCTGAGTGACGGCCAAGAAGTTCACTATAGGTATGCTTTTTCGAAAAATCCTATTCCTTCGCCCGAGCTGCGAGGTTTCACAATTTACGTACGTGGCAAGACTGCCCAAGCCCCTCCGTTTTACTTTCAAGTGGAGTCGACCGCTTCGGGTCAGCATGCGACCAAATATCTAACCGGTGAGATAGAAGCCGATTTCTTAGATTCAGGTACGGATGATGAATCTGATCTCGTCTCAACCGACCGGCAAGAGATCGATTGGGATAACGATAGAGTAGGACCCCTGCTTGAGTGGGGGAAGCAGGTCACAAGGAAGCTCTTCCGAGAGTGGTCTGATCGCAATGGCGACCGAATGGAGGAGTGGATTCTTCAAGATGAGGAGCTTAACAGTCGTATTGAGAAGCTTGACGCTGCAACGCGCAAGCAAGTCAAATCCTTCCTGCGCAAACTTGGAAACCTTGAAACTGTTAAGGAACCTGCGCTTGAACTGGCGAGTTCGATGGTGCGGGCTTACGAATATCGACACTTCATTGATGTCATTGATGAAATTGAGGCGGTCGCCGACGATCCCGAAGCTCTTCAAACCCTGCTAACCCACTTGGCCGATTGGAACGTCCTAGAAAGTAGAGCAATTTTGGAGATCATCAAGGGTCGGCTAAGCATTGTTGAAAAATTTGGAAGCCTAATTGTGAATGATGCCCCTGAAACAAAATCGAGCAGGAGCATGGACAATCTCCATGATCTCTTGGCGGGCCAACCGTGGTTGTTGAATCCGGAGTGGCAAGTCCTCTACGAGGAACGGAGTGTAACTAAGCAACTTAGAGAATGGGGATATCAAGATGAGTCAGATGAGAGAAAGCGGGAGCGCTTTGACTTCCTAGCTCTTACTGGAAACGGTCAGTTAGTTGTTATAGAAATTAAAAGACCAGGGCATCCCGTATCATTCGAAGAACTGTCCAGATTGGAAGGATATCGTAATCGATTGTCCAAAGCGCACTCCGATGATTTGTATATGGTAATGATTTACGGTGGCGGACTCGACGGTAGTGTTTCTTCCAAGACTAAAGAGAATTGGGATGAGCGAGTTGACGGAGAATTAAGGGAATGGTCCTCCGTGTTTAGTACCACCCGGGAGTATTACGAACACTACAGGGCAGTATTGGAAGGTAATATCGAGCACCCGGACTTTCATAAAAAATCGTCGGAGGTAACTCAAACCAGAGCCGTCCTGGCTAGGGGGAGTGTTCATCGCGACGTCGAAGCTCGCCAGAAAGGATTGGGTCCACAAGACTCGAACTATGTGACTCCACAATTACCAGCCTAGAAAGGGCTCAAGACAAAGCCCGCTGTCAGAGTCGTAAAACTTAAAAGGAAAGACACTTAGGGTTAGTGTGTCCGATCGCAGTCCCGCCCCTCGGAATCGCCTTCGAGCGCTATCAGTCTTCAAGCGCGATGAACGGTAAACCTGGAGGGGTGGTGTAGGTCAGGAACATGAGGAGATCTAACAACAGGACTCTTTCGACTGGCCGAGCTTTGACCGCGTGCGGCGCGCTCCTTTTCGTCAGTATTGCTGCAGTGTCAGTCTTACAGGGCAGCGAACGAGCGGCGGGTCAAGGTCGGGTTTCAGTAGAGACCTGGTCGCATCTACCGCCCCAAGCGGGCTACCCCCGTGCGGACCCCGGTCCGCTTTCGGTTCTGACAGGATTTCAAGATGCGCAGGTTGATGCTCAGCTTACGCCCGAAGCCATTCACGCGTTGTTGCGCGAGGTGGAGGAAAAGCATAAGGCGGCAAATGAGAAGCTTCGCTATTACTCATACATCCTCAAGCGTACGGAACATCAGTTAGACAAAGAAGGTGTAAGCACGAAGTATCGAGTGCATGAGTATCGCGTGTTTCCGCGCGGAAAGGGGCTCGTCGTCACGGCAATGCTCAGTGAGAACGGTAAGGAGTTAGACCCGAAGAAGCTGGCCAAAGAGAAGGCAAACGCAAACAAGGAATGGCAAAAGCACCGGAAGGATCGCGAGAAGGAGCCGGATAAAATCGGCCCCTGGTTCGACGGTCTTGATTTCGTGGCGTTGCCAGGGGAGCGTTTCGACGATAGAGACGTGATCGTTTTTGGTTTCACGCCGCAAACGGATTACAAGCGACCGAAGCACAGTAATAGGGTGACGTCGGATCTGAAGGGACAAGTCTGGATCGACGGCCAGGAAAAAATGGTCGTGAAGTTTCAGGCGGAGTTGACGAGAGAGTTTCGACAGGGCGGACTCTCAGGCTGGCTTTCGGCGCTCAAACCTGGCACCACAATCACGATTGAGAATACTCGCCTCGGAAACGGCCTATGGGTTGTGAATCGAGTGGATGTTTCTTCGATAGTAAAAGGACCAGGCTTTCTGATGTTGCCTCATACCGAACGGTTTCGCGTTGTCGATGAGATGAGTGACTACCGAGAATTTGATCCAGACGCGACGGACCTGTTCCGATAACCAATCGAGAGGGGCTGGGGCAGGAACCCACTTGAGCTACATGGGAACAGTTCATCCTCGTTCCGATTACTGACGAAGAAAATGTTTCGCGGAAATAAGTCTAGCGGAGCCAGGTGATTGAGATCTCTTTTTGGACTTGCTTGAATTCCTGGTCACCTGTTATCAGGTTCGCGTTTTTCTGACGGGCCTTCGATTTGCCTCAGCCTGCGGAGCGCGGCGACGGCGTAAAGCCTGGGGTGGAGCGAGGCCTTGCGAGCGGAACCCCAGGATCCGTGGAAAACCCGAGTTGAAGCCCGCGAAGCGGCCGACAGCCGATTATCATGAGCGCTTCCACCGTTTGCGCTATCGGGCGCTTCGCGCGCTGGAATCTCATAACGGTCGCGTACCTGGGGTTCCGCTTGCAAAGCCTCGCTCCACCCCAGGCTTTACGCCATCGCCGCGCTCCGCGGGCTAAGGCAAATCGAACTGATGACCAACTTAATCAGAGCTCCCTTCAGTTTGTCGTAGGTGGGCCACAGGCAGCGTAGAAAGTTACACGCGGCCGATATTCTTGTATGCGAATCGTTAAGGTGTCGAACGCGGCGGCAAACTAAAGTGTGCCGGACTTTTGCCACACGATTGAATAACGCCACAGGAGATGCTGTTTGATCTTTGCGCCGGGGAGGATGCGCGCGCAGAGTGAACGCACCTCATTCATCGTGGGATAAGAATCGTGGACTTCGTGGGCGGCCCAGGCGTCGCGGACCTCGCGACTCGGGAGCAGGCGTCTGTGATGTATCAACCTCAGGCCGGCGCTTACGGGGAGCGCCACAAGGTTTAAGAAAGAGTCCCTAAAGCCGGTTACGAGTGAATCTGAGATGCGGGCCGGTTCGAATAAATCGACGATCAACAACACTCCGCCGGGTTTTAGTGCGTCCTTCATCTTCAAGAGCATCTCCGCGTATGGCAGGTGGTGAAGCGTCGCGATCGTGGCAATGCAATCGAAGCTCTCCTTTGGAAGAGGCCGTTGAAGAACATCAGCTACCTCAAACTCAATTTTCGACGACTCAATATTGGAAAGCTGCGCGGAATATTCGCGGGCAATGCGAATCATCTCCGGCGATAGGTCAAGGGCCAGCACCTGATCGGCACGCTGGGCCAGTCGTCTGGCGAAGGCGCCTGTGCCGCAGCCGATATCCAGCACGTGATGACAGTTTGATGGGAGATGCCGAAGAAGGAAGTTGTGATGGCGCTTGTTGTGGAGTTCACCTTCGGGAGACGCCGCAGTGGCGAGGGCGATCCGATCGAATTCATTTTTAATGGTGCTGGACATGTGTGTGGCGTTGGACGCGTCGGTTAGATGATGAATTTAGTCCGGTCTTGAAGAGTTGTCGGTAATGACTCTAACCGTCTCTGCGATCTTTGTGAACCCTGTGTGCTCTGTGGTGGACTGTTCTCATTTCCCTGTTGCGTTCACGCAATAACGCTGAAAGCGTTCGCTAATTTCAGCCCAGGGTTTGCTTTCAAACCCTGGGTTCAAGAATGCTCCCAAGAGATTCTTCGCAACTCTGAAGGAGTTGCGCAGGATTGCGAACCCCGGACACAACTCCTTCAGAGTTGGTTGCGTAAAACTACGTTCCTTTCCCAGGGTTGCCAAAGCGCAACCCTGGGCTGAAATTAGCGAACGCTTTCAGCGTTGTTTGTTTCTCGTCATTCCGGCACAAACCGTTGAAACGGTTTCAGGATTTAGTGCGGCTTCTAATCACCGGGCTGAAGCCGCGGTGTTAATGAAATCGCTCCGCGGGGATGATCGGTGCCGCCAGGTTTCCAAAGCGCAACCCTGGGCTGATATTAGCGAACGCTTTCAGCGTTGTTGGTCTTCTGTATTCAGCCCTCATGCACCTCGGAACCCCGGATCCTGACGCCTTAAATAGTTACGACATCCTGCAAATCGTGCAATCTTCAACCCGCTGCTCCGCCATGCTTTTCTAATAATATTCTTACGATAAGTTAACCAAACCATTACTTCTCCAGGTTAGGCTCTTCTTTATTTAGCATCCATTGCGCTCAGTTGAAGGTGAGGTTTAGCGAGCGAATCCGGCCTTTTTGGAGGCATACGTTTTGCCCGTAACACATGGAGAGTTAATCATGAGCACGAATAGGCGACAAATGAAGACCGTGGTTTGGGGAGATTGAGAGGAGGTTTGTAATGAACAGAATTAAAGTTTGGCCGCACCTGACGATTGTGGCGGTAGTGGTGGCGCTAGTCGCTGCGTTAGCGACGATGTGGTTTCTGAAGCATGAGCAAACTGCTTCAGCCGAAGAGCTGCCATTCGCCGCGCGGATTCAAAGAGTTGACGGCGAGGTGGCACTCAGCAACGGCTCAACTTCCGATGATGCGCAGTGGGTGTCGGCAACGCAAAACCAACCTTTCTCAGTCGGAGATCGAATTTACACGCGCGACAATTCGCGCACATCGCTCGCGTTCACCGGCCGGAACTTTGCCAGGCTCAATCCAAACACTGCGCTCGACGTGGTGACGCTCGATGATGATCGGACACAGCTCGCACTCCGCGAAGGATCGGCAATCTTCGACGTCGGTTATCCCGGAGAGTTGTTTGAAGTAGGTACACCCTACGGCGCGGTGAACTTTGATGAGCCGGGTCTTTACAACGTCGGGTTCGATAACGACGGTAACGTGCTGGTTTCGGTATTGAGCGGTGTAGCCCAGATAGCCGGACTGGCGGGATCGGGCCAGGTTAGTAAAGGTGAAATCCTGACCCTTGCCGGCCAGGCGGCGGCACAGGTACTACTCTCGAAATTGAATGGCGACGACGCGGGATACCTGGTAGACGATTACTATCGCTACCAGTACGGAAATGATTATGACGGCCGTTACAACAATTACGACGCTTATCTGAACGATCCTTATTACTACGATCCCTACCGGCGCAATCAGAGTTATCAGTATGTGAGTTCGATTATCCCTGGGATAAGCGATCTCGATTACTACGGCGACTGGCAGAACGTTGATAACTACGGCTACGCCTGGCGACCGCGAGTCGATTCGGGGTGGGCGCCTTACAGCCAGGGTTACTGGACCAACGACTATCCCTATGGCGCTACCTGGGTATCAAGCGAGCCCTGGGGTTATGCGCCTTACCACTATGGCCGCTGGGCCAATGTCGGTAACCAGTGGTATTGGGTACCTGACGGCGTGAACTCGACTCCGACTTATGCGCCTTCACTGGTTGCGTTTGTGCCTCTCGATAGTAATCAGATCGGCTGGGTGCCCCTCGCCCCGGGTGAGGCCTATGTACCTCGCTATTACGATGAAAACTGGCAACCACACTATCTGACACGAGCGGATATCGTGCCGGCCCAACTTGTTAACCTCGCGATTCCTGGCGCTGTCACGGTTGTTCCAATCGATGCGTTTGGCCAGGTAATCGATCGGAGAAATGTCAGGCGACTAGATCCGCAGACGTTCGCTTCAGTTCGACCTACGCTCGAACCTCTGTTGCTGACGCCGTTAAGAAATGCAGTCATTCACTCTGCATGGGGTCGCGGCAAGATCGATCTGCCTCCCGGGATTGCGAAGAAGCTCGACGAACGATCTGCGTTTTTCGGCGACGTGCCTGGAAAGTCGAAGTTTAGAAATGATGTAGCTCGGCGGCTTCGAGTTGAAGCGGTCGCGGATAAAGGGAGCAAAGGTAAGTTCAAAATCAGCGACGACGGGCGTGGCGACAGGGGTGAAGCGGCACGCGCCGATGCGGCACGCCAACAGGAAATCCGGCGACTAAGTGATGAAGCTGCGCGTGGCAACAGAGAGGCGCGGCAGCAGGCGCGCCAGTTGGAACAGCAGCAACGTGAACAGGAGCGGGCTGCGCGACGCGCGACGGAGCAACCGCGGGGAGAGCGAGTGGGGAATCCCGGCCGGCAAGAGATTCGCCAACCTGCTCGACAAGAGCGCCAGGAGAAGGTCGAGCGCAAAGCTGCGCAGCAGCCGCAGGGTGTGCGGATAGCTAATCCGGTTCGGCAGCGGGTCGAACGACCGCAGGCGCCGCCACAGATGCAAAGGCATGAAATGAGACAGCAGTCGCCGGGTGGTGCGATGAAACAGGAACGCGGGCAGCAGCAACCATCACAACCCGGTGGTCAGGGACAAGGTGGCGGAAAGGGTAAAGGAAAAGGAAAACCGTAAGGCGGGTAAATGGTATATGGTGAATGGTAAATCGAAAGTTTGATTTACTATTCCGTAAAACCAGGGGCTGCGTCCAAAGAAGGGCGCAGCCCCTATTCTTTCCACGTAAGCGGAAGGTCACAGACCCGCACATCAGGCGGCACGCACTCGCACACCATTACCAGGTACTGAGGCAGTTTCGCTTATCAATTACGGAACCCAGCGCGATAGCGCGGGATGCTGGGGGTACCGAATATTACGAAGGTTTAATTACTTAATGTTGAGTGGCCTAAAGGATCCCGCGCTACCGCGCTTCTGTAAATGACCAGCCAAATTGCATCAGCACAGTTTGCGATGGTTGGGTTACAGACTCGACTAGTTCATGACGTCACGTCCGCAAACTAACAGTTTGCGTTACGTTACAAACCTCTTCAGTTGTTTTGCTGAACGTTCACCGTAAGTACGTCGTGAAACGCATTAATTGAGGAGCGTTTGAGGCCTTTGGGCAAATCAATCCTGGGGATATCAAATGTGCTATTACCCGTGACCGTGGCGGATCCGAGTTTCATCCATCCTTTCCCAAAATCGACATAAATCGGCACGAGCATAGTGAACTTGTCTGAAACGCCCGACTGAGTGATCTTCCCTGACAGCGAACCGTCGGCTCCGATCTGGTAAGTATATTGATAGCTCGGTATCTCGGTCCCATACACCCAGGCATCAAAAAACCAGTCCATCTTACCGTTCTGGTTGACGTCCATCTCTTTGGTGATGTGCTTCTCGACGGCCTTCTTGAAGTCTTCGGTCGAAACGTCCTGGTTGAAGTGCGTCAGGACAAAGTCTTTCATCATCGCCTGAAAGAGAGCGTCTCCACCCTTGGTGCGATCAAACATCATCATGCGCAGCATGTGGAGTATGTAAGCGCCCTTCGGATAGATCATGTTTCGCGCTACGTTGCCGGTCTTCCCGCTGTTGAGTCGATAGCCCTGGGTTACGGGACCGACGGTGTAAGGCTTGCGGTCCCTGGTAGCCGGAGTCGACTCGGTAATAAGTTTCCGCTGGTTTTCCCAGAAGTCGAGAAATTTCTCGTTCCCGCGAAGGGCTTGCACATAGAGCGAAGCCGAGAATTCTGAAAAGCCTTCGCTCATCCATTGATCGTGATAGCTGTCCCACCCGATCATGTGGCCCCACCACTGGTGAGCAATTTCGTGTGGTCCAACATAGCGCCAGAAAGTGCTGGTGCCTCCACGAATGCCCATCAGTTGTGTGCGTTGGGTGGAATCGATGAACGCCGTATAGGGCATGAAAACCAGCGTGGGCCAGGCCTGGCCAAAGTTGCCTGCCGGCTGTTGGGTCATGGCGACGCGCGTGTAAGCCAGCTTCCCAAAAAAGTTGTTGAAAATCCGGGTCGCATTTTGCGCTTCTGCTATCGCCGAGCCGGCCATCTTCGTGGTAGAGATCGACCCCAGAGTAGTCATGCTCTCCTCACGCTCATTTGCGGTTTGTTCTGACGCAATCTGGGCCGCTCTCAGCTCGTCCGGAATTTGTTCGTTGGCGTAGAACTCGATGTTGTAACCCGATTCCTTATCGGCCATTTCTTTCTTCTTGAAACGGCCGTAGTTGAAACCGGCAACCGCAAGCTCAGTTGTACCGCTGGACCACTTGGCAACTGCGGTGTCGCCTTCGCGCGTGTCAGGCCCGAGCGGAGCCCCGGTGCCGATGAAAGTGAAACCCTTCGGAAAGCGAAACGTCATGTTGAAGACTGCCCGGTCACCAAATTGGGTCCCGCCGTTGTTTGGATACCAGCTGGTGCGAGGCACGAGGATGAAATTTCCTCCACCAGAATCTCGCAAAGCGTCTCCACCATCGTATTGAACTTTAATCTTGTAGGTCTTTCCCGCGACCAGAGCCTGGGGAAAGATGATTCCGAAATCCGCATCTTCATCTCTATTCTGTTGAATGAAATTCAGTTCTTTGCCTTGCTCGTCTTCAACCCGGCTAACGCGAAGCGTGCGGTAAAGACTCAACGGCACGACCCTCGTATCTACCAGCGCCCGGAAAGTCACCACATCCGTCGCCGTCATGTGCGCGCCTTTGATCGACGCATCGATGTCGTGATGCGTCATGTCGATCAAGCGATGATCCTCGGAGCTGGAGGCGGTGCCTTTTGCGTATTCCTCTGCCAGGTGGAAGGCGGTCCAATAGCCTCCATCGGTAGTGCCATAGCTGAGCAGCAGCACTTCTTCCGGTGACACTTCAGGGATGCCGAGCGGATCCATTAGGAAGACCAGCTTGTTATATCGCTTGCCCTCTATGAACGCGTTGAAGAAGCCGGCGCGGGCGGGAGTATATAGGTCGACGAGCGTGCGCATTTCTCGATTATCGCTGAGCTGGCGGCGAAGCAGTTGCTGGTTCTCACGATAAGAGTCTCTGGCGCGACTTGCCTGTGGCCCACCTGTGCCCATCTTAGCGTTGGGCGAGCCTTTGATTTCATCGAACGTTTTGTCTGTGAACCGCAATACCAGACGGGAAAACTGCTCGGTAATTTTGGGCTCATTAGTAAACAGTTGAAGACTCTGCTTCTCGCGTTCAGTTGGCGGCACCATCGAGAACTCTCCGTCGCCGATGAACACACCGCCCGTGACGCGACCTTCGATAGCCGGGAGGAAATAAATCTCGCCGCTCTTGAGAGTGAATTTGCCCGCATCTCTCTGGAGAACCAGATTGTTGACCGTTGCATAAGGTCCGGCAAATTCCGACTCGGTTTTAGCTTGTTGGCGCAGCTGTTGGTAGACAGGATCGGCGTTAGCTTTTGCACTGGCAACAACGCTTACTTCCGCCTGCACCGAGGATATCTCGAGCTTGAGATTTCCGGGGACCACGGCACTCTCATCCACCTTTACGTTTTCCAGACGACCTTCGGCGAAGCCACTCGCTGACACTACGACGGTATAAGTGCCGCCCGTCAGCCCTTCTATTTTGTAACGGCCGTCTGCGTCTGTAGTCGCGGTGACAGTCTGGTTGGTTTCGGAGTCAGTGACCCTGACAGTTGCGCCTACGATAGCCGCACCTTTTGGATCGGTAATCTTTCCTTCGATCCGTCCGCCCGCGGCGCGGACGGCAATTAACGGAAGCGAAATGAGCAGCAAGATAGTGAGCACCGCAACAACGGCGAAGTGTTTGTGGTTCATATGAATTAGTCCCTGGATTTCAATACGGAGTAATAGGCGAGATGCTGGGGAGCACTGACGCAGGGCATTATTCCGGCGCTGCGCTGCTGAGTCAAGTGAGGGTCCAGAACAGGAGGCAGGTGGCAGGCACGAGGCAGGCGGCAGGAGGCAGGCGGCAGGAGGCAGGTGGCAGGAGGCAGGCGGCAGGAGACAGCAAGGCGGGCAGAGACCGCAGGCTTTCAGCCTCGCGGAGCGATCTCATTAGCACCGTGGATTCAGCGCGGTGATTCGGACGAGAAATCAAAGGGGAACCGTTTTAACGATTTTCGTTGCCCGCTGGATCACGAGAAACCGTTAGAAACGGTTCAGGGGTCATGAGGTCACCTTAATCACCGGGCTGAAGCCACGGTGCTAATGAGATCGCTTCGCGAGGCTGAAAGCCTGCGGTCTCTGCCC
>DASQKG010000133.1:0-22782 GCA_035630655.1 Pyrinomonadaceae bacterium | reverse complement strand
TTTTTGGATCTGGCGCGCCAGACGCGGTTCGGCTACATCAACAAGTCACTAGCGCGTTATCGTGTCCTGCCTAACTCTCTGATCCATTCCACCAATCTTGATAGGGCCTATAACATCGAAAGGAATTACCAGCAGGTTAAGTTGGACTTCATTGAAAAGTACGGGGGATCTCAGACCTCCCGCACCCTGGCGATCGAAGGGCAGTATCAAGCGGATTTTATTTACGGTTTCAGGATGTTCAGAGCAGAACAGTGCCTCGAAGCGTACAAGTGGCTCATGCAGCAGAATCCCGAGAGGTATGGCGCCCTGCCTTTTCGCGTCCTCGCATTTTCAGTCCGAAACAGGTTCTTGTGGTGGGTAGTCCGGAAGTTTGAGAGCATGAGGTTGGTCCAGGAACTAGCTCTGCTACGCTTCCGATTGCGACATAGAGGAATGGATTAATCCATCATAATTATCCAGCACACTGAGGACGGACGCTCTGAGAACGGGTGAGGATAAGCTTGTAGCCTATCCAGCGCCTTAACGTCGAATCTCTATCTTGCCACGCCCATATTTAGGGCCCACAAAAGAGTATGACGAAATCGGAAAACTCTCACAATTTACCTGGTCACTCTTTTGAGAAAACTGTCCCGCATCGTCAGGTCGCTCTGCATCAGTCGCGACCCATGCTGCCGCAACTCCTTCTTCTGGCCGCTCGCCGTCGGTTGCCAACCAGTTTTTAGCCGTTGACCGATAGAATCCCCAGGTGAGCTTGTCTCGCAACGCAGGCGTGAGGCTGTCACCATCCTGAACGATCAGCAGCACGCGGTGGCCCACGTAACTCTGACGGCTCGATTCCGTCACGGTGCCGCTTATCACCGCTTCAACTCCATTGACTTTCAAACAGTCACACACTGCTTTCGCAGAAAAAGGCGGATCCGCCGCGAGTAGCGCTTGATCGCCTACGGACTTCCGTGAGGCCGCTTTGGAAAGGTCGCGGAAAGTAATTTCCCCTGTTGTGCTTCCATCTCCCGCAGAAAATGCATTAAAAGTTATTTCGCGCGAGGTGCCGTTATCCACTGAAACCTGGAAACTGCCGAATGCCGACGGACCATCGCCCTCAGCCACAGACGAAATTGGGAGGGCCAATCCGATCAGCACAACAGTAAAAAGAAAAATAGTCGAAACAGTTTTCATGGATTTTCTTCCTGGACTGACATTCATACGGAGGGAAGTGTACGGGATGTTATATAGGGTCTGTCGCCAATAATCAAACATCAATTCTTAATATCTCCGTGAAGTAGCATTACCAGTGACTTACGGTGAATTGCGCCATATTTCCAATATTGCGGGTTAAGGCTGAGAAACACCAACATAAAAAAATAATACTTGACTTCTTGCTAGGAATGGTCTAAAAAGCGCGCTCCAGAAGTTAAGGTCTTGAAGTTTTGAGATGCTTGGAACACGGTTATTTCCCAGCGGCCTCGCCGGATAAACCTGAACGCATCCTTTACCAAGGTGGGATAAACACACACCTAGAGCCTTTCTTAGAAGTTTTCAATATTCTTTGTTGAATCGAGTCGTACCGCCCAGATTAGCTTGGACTCGGCCGCAATCACGGAGATCTTGCCAGCTATCATTTTGATCCATCGGCTCCGATACACAACCAGAAACATCGTCTTGATTTTACGGCCATGATGTCTTCCGTATTCTGAAGCGTACTCCCCAGGCACGCTACATTGATTTCCTTGATACCAACCAAAGATGAGCGAACGCGCTCGGGTTTTAGAAGGAGAAAGCAAAATGAGGACTGTGAATACGTCCCCCAACGCCATGAAGTCTGTTAATTCTATTCTTCTCGTGGGAGCTTTAATGATCGTGGCGGCTGTTTTGGCCGCGCCTGTCTATTCTGTAAATTCGGGTTCATTGCAAATCGGTTCCTCACGGGCGAAAGTTAGCTCAAAGCCGTCCTCAAATGCGAGCCAGCTCAATTTACTCTCTGCCTCCGATAGCTTAGCGCGTCGCCCCTCATCAACCCTTGGTTCACTTTTGGCAGTTCCTGGCCCGCTTCAGGAAACCATAGCGACGTTCGCGGCCGATTGCGAGACTCCCAAGGTTTCCTTCACTTTGGGAGAGACAGTTTGTGCGGTCACTAACGGTGTCGACCTGAACTTTCCAGGAGGCCGTTGGGTTCACTGGTTAAGGCCCAACACTACTATCGCGCATGGTGGTAGCGGAATTACAGATATTACGACGAATCCGCAAAGCTTCTCCTTCGTTCCGGATGCCGTTGGTGCATGGAAGGCTACAATAGCAGAAACAGGTGATGATTCTCAGACCCCGGCAGTTTTTACGGTGACCGGGAATCCGCCTCTTGCGACGTATCAGTCCAATTGCCTCCTGGCGCAGGACAGCTTTACCGTTGGCGATACGGTCTGCGCGAAGGCTGACGCTAATTTCTCCGGCACACGGTATATCTATTGGGTAGATTCTCAGGGAGCGGCGGTCCAGACGGACGCGATCACCTCGACGAGCCCCAGTGCCACCCGCGTAATGACCGAAGCTGGAAACTGGAGCGTATACCTCTCGGATGGGGACGGGCTGTTAGCTCGAGCGGAGTTTTCAGTTAGCGATCCACAAGATCCAAAAGTGGATCTCTCAGTTGTGAAATATAACAAGAGCGGGGATCTGACCACGGGCAATCCGGTTTCCTATGCGATCCTCGTCACGAACAACGGCCCTGATTCCGCCAGCACCGTGCAACTGACCGACGCGGTTCCGACGGACCTTGCCTACGTATCATCAAGCCAGGACTCGGGCCCGATATTCACTCGCACGCAGGAAAGTCCTACGACGACCTGGGAGATTGCCGCACTCGCGCCTGGCGCCACGGCCACGTTTACCGTCACCTATACGGTGAACGGTGCCGCCGGTACAAATATCTCCAACACTGCTGTCATCACTAACGCGACGGAAGAGATTCATTCCCCAGATAACACCTCGACGACTTTCGACTCTGTCGTTAGTGGCGGAGGTTCACCAGATTGCAGTCTCGACTGCCCGAACGACATTGTTACTACGGCTACAACCCACGGGCAGAATGGGGGCGCCAATGTTACTTTCGCAGGTCCCGAGCCCGTCGGAAGCTGTGGAACGATAACCAATAGCCCCGCTTCTGGCTCGTTCTTCCCGATCGGAATTACCACAGTTACCAGCACATCTGCTACAGGCGGCGGTTTCTGCAGTTTCACCGTCACCGTAGTTGATACTGCTGCACCGACAATCACCTGCCCATCGAACATTTCGGTAACCGCGAACTCTGGACAGGGTCAGGCCTTTGTGCCGGATCCGAACGGCAACTCGTCTAACGTGGGCTCGCCGATGGCAACGGGCGACGAACCGTTAGAGGTTACGGGTAGTAGGGAAGATGGCGATGGATTAACGACTGCGTATCCCATTGGGGTTACGGATATCACCTGGATCGCTACAGATCCTTCTGGTCGCCAAGCCACATGTACACAGACCATAACCGTGCTCCCGAATCAGCTTTTGACCATCAGCTGCCCGGCAAATAAGACCGCCAACTCCCCAACGGGTTGCGATCCGGCCACGGTCAATCCCGGAACGCCTTCGTCAAGTTCGCAGACGGCGACCATACTCGGAAGGCGAAGCGACAATCTGGCATACAGCAACACCGCAGAGTTTAATGATCCCTATCCGATTGGGACCACGACCATAGAGTGGACCGCTAACGACACGGATGGTCAGTCAGCGTCATGCACGCAGACCGTTACCGTTACGGGCACGGACACTACACCTCCTACACTGAACGTGCCGCCGAATGTATCGGCTACGACCAGCTCCTGCACCGCGACATTGGATGACGAGTTGGGTGTAGCAACGGCCGAAGATGAGTGTGGAACAGTAAACATCACGCGAAGCGGTGTTCCAACCTTCTCGTGTCCGACGCCAGGGAATCCGAACCGACAATGTGAGAGCTTCGTCTTCCCGACTGGAACAACGATTATCACGTATACGGCGACAAATTCTTCCGGACTTTCGAGCACGGGACAACAGACTGTCACGGTGACGGAAGATCCGGCAGTTAATCCAACCGTAACCGCTCCTGGAGACGTTACGCTCTACACAGGTCCGGGTGCGACGTCGTGTGGCGTCACGGTCACTGATCTTAACGCCACTCTGGGCACAGCAACAGCAAACGACAACTGTCCCGGTGTTACGGTGACCAGGGATGTATCTAACGGCCATGTGTTCCCGCTTGGCAATACCACCGTCACCTACACGGCGACGGATAGGAGCGGCAATACGGCAGTCGACCAGCAAGTCGTTACCGTGGTTGACAACACTACTCCTGTCGTTACCGCTCCGGCAGCTGTTACGCTTTACACCGGCCCAGGCGCGACCGCGTGCGGCGTAACCGTCACGGATCTTGACGGCACCTTCGGCACGGGATCGGCCACGGATAATTGTCCTGGTGTAGGAGCCGTATCACGCAGCGGAGTACCTTCCGGAAATAACTTCCCGGTAGGAACCACGACGCTCACGTATTCGGCCACCGATGCAAACGGCAACACCGGATCGGCAACGCAAGTCGTTACGGTGGTTGACAACACCGTTCCCGTCGTTACCGCTCCGGCAGCTGTTACGCTTTACACCGGACCAGGCGCGACCGCGTGCGGCGTTAACGTCGCCAACCTTGATGCAACGCTTGGCACCGGCTCAGCCACTGACAACTGTCCTGGTGTCGGAGCCGTATCACGCAGCGGAGTACCTTCCGGAAATAACTTCCCGGTAGGAACCACGACGCTCACGTATTCGGCCACCGATGCACACGGCAACACCGGATCGGCAACGCAAGTCGTTACCGTTATCGACAATACCCAACCAGTAATCAGTTGTCCGTCGAATATCACCATCGAGTCGACCTGCCCGACAGGCGCGATAGGTACGTACTCGACGCCAACGGCAACAGATAATTGCGGGGTGCAATCCGTGGATCGTAACGCCGGGTCGCTAGCCAGCGGGTCAGTTTTCCCGATTGGTACAAGCACGGTGACTCATACTGCAACCGACGTACATGGCAACACGTCGTCGTGCAGCTTTACGGTAACGGTGCTTACGCCACAGGCCGTCGTTCAGAACCTGATAGACAGCGTCACAGCTTCTTCGCTGACAGGGCCACAGAAGAACGGCTTACTGTCGAAGTTGAACGCCGCTCTGTCCGCGATAAATAGCGGCCAGCAGAATCAGGCGTGTGCCAAGCTGAGCGACTTCGTAAATAGCGTCGGCAACCTGATTAGCCACGGAGATATCTCGGCAGCCCAGGGTAACTCGTGGATTAATTCAGCCAACAACGTCCGGAACACCATTGGCTGTACCAACTTGCCGTGCAGTTGAAGATGAATGTCGGCGGGCGCTATTTAACCCTATGCGCCCGCCGGCAACCGGCTATTATTTTGAAAACGAATTCCCAAGCTCTTGAGCCGAGATTCGACTTTCAGAACTTTCTGAAAAGAAACTCAGAGGGATTTCAGAGAACTTTAAAGACGCCGCGTTCTTCGTGAAGGTAAGCTTCATCGCGGTATAGAAAGAGTCGCAGCCGTCGGAAATGAAGGGCTCGAAACCTAATGGCTTTGCTCTTCCGATGAGATCGCTGCTCAGTTCGAAAAAACATATGTATATCTGTCAACAAATGGGAAGACTCAGTGCAACAGTGACCGGAAGGGATCCGTATTCTACTGGTGCCGTCCCCACAACCTTAAACGTAAGAAGGAGACTCCAAATGAACAAGTGTCGTTTCACTTTAACGGCCCTAGCAATTATGGCATTCACCCTGATGGTATCTTCCGCTGCGCAAGCCCAAGCAACTCGCACCTGGGTTTCCGGCGTCGGCGACGACGTCAATCCATGCAGCCGCACGGCTCCCTGTAAGACTTATGCCGGCGCGATCTCAAAGACTGCCAAGGACGGCGAAATCAGCACGCTTGATCCGGGCGGCTTTGGCGCGGTGACCATCACCAAGTCCATCACCATTAACGGCACACCCGGCCAGGGCTACGGTGCGATCCTGGCATCCTTTACAACCGGTGTGATCGTGAACATTACGGATGCGGCCGATGTGCGCAAGACAGTTCGCCTCAACTGGCTCGACATTAATGGAGCTAGTACTGGCACGCGGGGAGTTAACTTTCTTGCCGGTCTCCACCTCTATATCGAGAATAGTGTTATTGATGGTTTCACCGAAGACGGAGTTCGCGTGCTCAATAATCTGCAAGCCGTTAATTCCCTGCACCTGCGCAATGTCAGCATCAGGAATTGTGTGGCCAATGGCATCAACATTAGTAACTCGGGAACCAATGCAACTGTGTTGGCATTTGATGGTGTCAAGGTTACCAGATCGACTAATGGGCTTACTGCCGGCAACGGGACGCGCGGTCAAATCAGCAACAGCTTTTTTGCTTCAAATTCCGGGTCAGGAATCAATGTTGTCGAAAGCACGAGTCCTACCCTATTCGCGGTTAACGACAGTACCTTCACCGGAAACGGCACAGGCATTACTACGGGCGCCAACTCGGAGGTGCTCATTGCCAGATGCGTGATTACCGGGAACGGGACTTCGTTGGGCTTGGCCGGCACTGTACACACGGGCGGCAACAATACCATCGGCAGCAATGGGACGAACAACGCTCCCGACGGCACCCTGTTCACCCAAAACTAATCGCCCGGACTTTAATACGGAAAAGGAGATCTTCTAATGAATAAGTTGCGGCTCACTACAAGAGCACTAATAGTTGTCGGCTTCACTTTGGTTTTTGCATCTTTAGTCCAGGCACAGGCCACCCGCACCTGGGTTTCCGGCGTCGGCGACGACGTCAATCCATGCAGCCGCACGGCTCCCTGTAAGACTTATGCCGGCGCGATCTCAAAGACTGCCAAGGACGGCGAAATCAGCACGCTTGATCCGGGCGGTTTTGGCGCGGTGACCATCACCAAGTCCATCACCATTAACGGCACTCCCGGCTCGGGCTACGGTTCGATCCTCGCTTCCCTTACGCAAGGGGTCATCGTTAACATTACGGACGCAGCCGATGTGCGCAAGACCGTCCGGCTCAACTGGCTTGACATCAATGGCGCCAGTAATGGCACCAATGGAATCAGCTTCGCTGCCGGCCTCCACCTCTATGTTGAGAATACCAACATTGATGGTTTCACTGGTGACGGAATCCGCGTGTTGAATAATCCGCAAGCGGTCAATTCCCTGCACCTGCGCAATGTCAACATCAGGAATTGTGTGACCAATGGCGTCAACATTAGTAATACGGGAGCCAATGCAACTGTGTTGGCATTTGATGGTGTCAAGATTACCAGATCGACTAATGGACTTACTGCCGGCAACGGGACGCGCGGTCAAATCAGCAACAGCTTTTTTGCCTCAAATTCCGGTTCCGGCATTACAGTTTCCGAAGGTGGGAGTCCTACGACTTTTGCGGTTGACACCAGTAGCTTTACAGGTAACGGCGTGGGCATTTCTACAGCGGCGGGCTCGGAGATACTCATTGCCAGATGCGTGATTACCGGGAACGGTAACTCGCTAACCACGGGCGGCCTTGTGCACACGGGAGTCAACAATACGATCGGACTTAATGGATCGAATACGGCCCCCAACGGCACGCCGTTCCCGCAAAACTAAGAACCGCCAAGAGGCTCGAATCCTAATCCCTTCATGTCCAGTGCTTGCGCGGACGTGAAGGGATTAGCTTTGCCTGTGGAACGTCCTCTCTCCCTGGATATCCTTCCCCAACCAAAGACCGCGCTTCGCGATGCTCCTTGACCTGCAAACTCAGTGCAGTTAGGATTTCGTCTTCGCCTTGCGCTGGTAAAACCCTGCAGATCTTATTAGTGAGATGCTAGTGCCCGGCTCGATTCTGTCGGCGAGCTTCCGAGACATCGTGCTGCCAGGCGTATCTAACGCTGCAATTGTCTCGCCGGCCAAAGACACGATTTGATGTATCGGACAACCTCGAGAGTACGTGTTTGATGGAATCAGTATTCCTTTCGGATAGCGCCTCAACCCCACAACCAGAGCTTCGCACCGCGGGAACGTTATTGGCTGATGCTCCGCTGGTCGTAGTAAGGTGGTCGCTATTATCTGATCCGGCATGATGTCAAGGTCCGCCACAGGCGCGCTCTTTATCATCGATCATGCCGGATTCGAATTCTCTGTGATGACGGGTGAGACTATGAATGGGCTTTCGCCAACTGTGGAATGGAAGGATCAAGTCATTTGGGTTGGTTACGACCTTTTAGCACAACACTGTCGAAAGAAAACGCTCAATTATTTACTACACTCTTAGAGAGGAGGAGCGGCAATTTGGACAGTCAAGAAAACAGGAGACTTCAGATTCAAACCCAAATTCACTCAAACGTGGCTTTATTTGAAACTCGCATGGGGAATTACTATTTGCCCACAGATGTACCGACTGACATCATCGTGAATGAAATGCAGCGAGGAAGGGTGTTCGAGCCGAAGATCTTAAAGATTGCCAAAAAATATATCACCAAGGGAACAGCCGTTCTGGATGTGGGAGCGAACTTCGGCCAGATGACATTGCTGTTCGCGGAGTTTGTCGGTGGGCAAGGACACGTTTTTTCGTTTGAGGCTGATGATTTTATATTCGAGGTCCTCAAAATGAACCTCGCTGCTCATGGCCGCAACAACGTGACTCCGATTTGTAAGGCCGTCTATCACAGCAGCGGTCAGGTGATGTTTTATCCTGTTCCGGACTTTCAGCGATTCGGCTCGTACGGATCATATGGATTGGATCCGAGCGCGAAAGACGGCAGGAAGGTTGAGACCATAACAATCGACAGCCTGAACATCCAAGCTCCGATTAGTTTCATGAAGGTCGACGTACAGGGCAGCGATTTGTTTGTTTTACAAGGGTCAGTGGAAACAATCAAAAGGAATAAGATGCCAATTATTTTTGAATATGAGGCGCTGTTTCAAGATGAGTTTAAAACATCGCTCAAAGACTACATGCAGTTTGTGGATTCAATTGATTACAAGGTCAAAAAGGTCATCTACGGAGTAAACTATCTGATTGTGCCAAAGTAGATAGTGCGTGTGAGCTTAAGTAAAACTGCCATGGACCCGCTGGTAAAAGAAGAGAAAAGAATGTACCCGGACAAGTGAACTTTAAAGGGAACCCGAATGCACCTAACCCACCGAACCACCTGTCGTGTTTGTGATTCATCGGCGCTTACTCCGGTAATCGATTTAGGTGATCAATATCTGCAGGGCTCTTTTGTAAAGCCCGGAAAGGAGTTGCCGCCAAGTCGAAGAATTCCCACCCGCCTTGTTCGCTGCGATCCCATGAGAGACGAGCGGGCTTGTGGCTTGCTGCAAATGGAGCACACCGTGCCGCCGGAAGTCCTCTACTCAGCGTATTGGTACCGTTCGGGAACCAACAATACCATGCGGCAACATTTGCAGAGGATAGCCGAAGAGCTCACTAGTCTTATAGAGAAAGACAAAGCGCGGGTCCTTGATATCGGGTGCAACGATGGTACTTTGCTTAGCTATTATCCGGGCGACTTTAAAAAATTTGGCGTCGATCCTTCGGATGTAGCCCAGGAGATTCAGGGCGAAGTAACCGTAGTGCAGGACATCTTTCCTTCAGACGAATTAGGGAAACTCCTGCAAGATAAACCATGCGATATCGTCACATCCATCGCCATGTTTTATGATCTGGAAAGCCCGATTGTATTCACCGAGGCTATCAAGAGGATTCTGGCGCCCGACGGTATTTGGATTTTTGAGATGTCCTACATGCCAACCATGCTAAAGATGACTTCGTACGACACTATCTGTCACGAGCATCTGGAATATTATAGCCTGGCGGTGATCGAGTACATTTTGAAACAGGCCGGGATGAAAGTTGTGAATGTCGCCCAGAATTCTATTAATGGCGGCAGCCTTCGATGTTGGGCTACCCACCTAAACAACTTTAAGTATAGGAAAGATGACTGGACGCAAAGCATTAAAACCATGCGTCAGGAGGAATTCGATCTTGAGCTCGACACAGATAGACCATACAAGAATTTTCAAGACCGCATTAATGTTCATCGAGAGGAGCTCAATTCACTGCTCAAAGCACTAAAGAAAGAAGGGAAGAAGATTCATATTTACGGAGCGTCAACTAAAGGAAATACTATTTTGCAATGGTGTGGAATTGACAACCGAATCATCGATTGTGCTGCTGAACGCAACCCGGACAAGTATGGAGCGTTTACTCTTGGCACCGAGATTCCGATCGTTAGTGAAGCAGAATCGCGAGCCATGAATCCTGACTATTACCTGGTTTTGCCGTGGCACTTCAAGGCAGAATTCCTTGAGCGCGAGCGAGAGACGCTGAGCAAAGGCATTGGCCTCATCTTTCCACTCCCAACTATTGAAACCGTCAAATACTGATTGTCGATTACCTCATGACCCCTTCTAGTCAGAGTCAGTCATCCGAAAAGATTCTATTTGTCTCACACAACAAAAAGCGGTGTGGAGTACATGAATACGGACTCAGCATTGCGGAAACGCTTAAGAAATCCAGAAAGTACTCGTTCAACTATGCCGAGTGTTCAGGTGCAGAGGAGTTTTGGGCCATTGCTGAAGCTGTATCGCCGTCAGCAGTCATTTATAACCATTACCCCTCCACCTTGCCATGGCTCAAAGCGAAAGTGATGAGAAGGTTAGATGTTCCGCACCTGGGAATTATGCATGAGGTCACTCAACAGGCCGCAGATTCCGCTGACAGCAGACTCTTTGATTATCACATCGCTCCGGACCCTACACTGGTTCTTAATAATCCGATCGTATTTAAGACGGGTCGATTAATTCCCGAGTATGTCAATGAATTCAGCCCGCCTAAAGTAACAACGATTGGAAGCTTTGGCTTTGCTTCTGGTGGTAAAGGATTCGAACGGCTAGTTGCTGCGGTGCAAGAAGAGTTTGACGAAGCAATCATTAGATTGCACGTTCCGTCCGGGGATTACGTATCCGCCGATGTTAAAGATGTAGCCAGGCGCTGCCAAAAACTAATCGTAAAGAAGGGAATTAGGTTGGTTGCGACTCACGAGTTCCTGGAAAAACGGCAACTGTTGGATTTTCTGGCACAAAACACGCTGAATGCATTTTTCTATGAGAGATTGGAAGGAGACACTCGAGGTATATCGAGCGTGATCGAAAACGCCCTCGCGGTGCGACGACCCATTGCAATCACAAAGAGCAGTATGTTCAGGCATATTCTTTTAGGTGATGATCCTCCGATTTGTATTGAGCCGGCTAAACCCTGGAAGCATGGCCTCTATCTAAGATTGAAAAGACGCCTATATCTGCGAACTTCCAATAATCAGTTGAGCCAAAAATGGCTGCTGAAACCGGAATCAAGCCTGAGACAAATCATCGACAAAGGTGTTCAACCGCTATTGCCGTTTTACCAGGCGTGGAGCGAGCCTAACCTCATTAGGGATTACGAGAATATTCTGGATAACGTGTTAGGAAGACGAAAAGCGGAGCGCCGGATAACGGTTTAGACCAGCCTGAAATGAATCACCGAGGAGAAAATGCATTTATGTCGGCAGCGTCGGAGAATGGGAAAATCCCTGTATTGTTCGTCAGCTATGAGGAAGAGCAGTGTGGGGTATATCAATATGGCAAGAACATTCTTAACGCCATCAGTAAATCGCGGAAATATCAATTTCACTACGCCGGAGTAAGGAACCTTGAGGAATTGGATTCGCGCGTGAACAATTCAAATTGCGAGGCAGTTATTTATAACTATCATCCGCAAACGTTAACATTCATAAATCCTCACATCCCGCGCCGTTACAAGCAGGTCAATATTGCTCTAATGCACGACATGACCCAGGCAGAGGCTGACAAAATGCCGAACAAGTTTTTTCAGCACTATGTCATGGGTGACCCCACGCTCGTAGAAAACAATCCCGCTGTATTCAAAACCGGCAGATTGATTCTTCCCTATACAAACACGAAGAAGCCCCCAGAGATAGTTACGATCGGCACTTTTGGGTTTTCTGTCGGCAGTAAGGGCTATCAAAGGTTAGTTGATGTGGTGCAGAAAGAATTTGATGAGGCAATTATTCGAATTCACATTCCTTCAAATGGAATACTGGACGCCGATGGATCCATTGCGCACCGACACATTAAGAAGTGCCAGCGAAGAATAAGGAAACCTGGAATCAAAATACAGGCATCGCATGATTTTCTGGACCAGGATGCCATGTTGGATTTTTTAGCTGAGAACACAATAAACGCTTTCTTGTATGATTATCTAAAGTCCTCTTCGATCTCCAGCTCAACCGACCATGCTCTGGCAGTACGACGACCGATGGTATTAACTAAATGCGTAATGTTTAGACATCTACAGTCGTTGTATCCTCCTATAACCCGGGAGGATTCGAGTTTGACAGAAATAATAAAGAACGGCATTGAACCTTTCTCTCATCTCTATGATTTGTGGAATGAGGACAACCTTCGGGCAGAGTATGAGAGTATCCTGGATAAGACGTTGGATAAATGCCACGCCGCCGAATTTGAGGCTCGAACAAGTACCAATCAAACCAAAATAAACAAGTTTGCAAGGTTCGCCGACATAAAACGCAAACTACATAGAGTGTTGACGCCCGAAACAACAAAGACGCCCTTGACGGTTTCGGGAATGGCAGCCCCGCGAGCCACGGGCGTAAAAAGGTTTAATCGAATATTAGATAACCAGGCGCGACTGCAATATGAACCAGTGATTAGGCAACTGCATCTGCTTGCGCCGGAAGTAATGGCGTCGAAGATACCGGCAGCAAATGTCCAACAAGCCTTTATTTTAGATGCTGTGAAGGAATTCGCATCGTCGCATGCCTCGCCGCGTATCTTATGTATTGGCAGTTACGATGACTCGGCATCCGCAAGTTTGAAAAAACTGGGTTATCCGATAGAAGAAATTGATCCTGCGGTGAACGGTCTTGATTTGAATACGTTTTTTCACTTGCCTTCCACCACCAAAGGAAGTTACGACATAATTTTTTCCACCTCAGTGATAGAGCATGTGCAAGACGATGAGCTCTTTATGACACAGATTGCGGAACTGCTCGCGCCGGGCGGAGTTGGCTTGCTTACCTGCGATTACAACAATCTGCATAAACCCGGCGACCCTGTCCTGCCGGGGGATTACCGGTACTACACACAGAAAGATTTGATCACAAGAATCCTTCCGGCAATTAAGAACTGCTCTCTCGTGGATGTGCCCCACTGGGAGTGTACCCATCCTGATTTTATGTTTGTGGGCTATCGCTATACGTTCGCGACACTCGCCTTTCGCAAGGCCAGGAACGGAGATCCAGATGATCAGTAAGAGTGGGAGATTCATTTAACGCGTACCTTCGCGACGTGGCGTTTTGCAAGGACGTTGAAGAGATTTGGACGATCAGTAAAATCGGCAGCGGTGGTCAACCATCTGCCTGTATCGCAAACACCTGCGCTCCCTAGATGGGTGCGGGTTACCAACAATCTGCACTCCAACGCTTAGGTTGGCTGTCGAAGGGGACTTGAATGGTTCGGTTGTCGATCTGCATTGCGACTTACAACCGAGCCGACGTGATCGCACAGACGCTCGAGAGCATACTGCCGCAGCTCCGCGAGGGAGTGGAGTTGCTGGTAGTCGATGGCGCATCACCGGACGCCACGGAGTCAGTTGTAAACTCGCAGTTCAAGGGACGCATAGATTGCAGGTATGTGCGCCTCCCGGCAAAGGGCGGCTTGGATCAAGACTATTGCCTCGCTGTAGAACACGCCCAAGGCGAATACTGTTGGCTAATGACCGACGATGACGTACTGAAGCCACACGCGATTAATCGGGTGATGGAGGCGCTTCAGGCCAACCCGGATCTGTTGGTTGTCAATGCGGAGGTTGCAGGACCAGACTTGAAGACAATCCTGACAGCACGGCTGTTGAAGATCAAAGGGAATAGAGAGTTTGGTCTCAGTCAGGGAGCGGAATTGCTCGCGCTCGCGGGGTCTTTGCTCTCATTCATCGGGGCAGTGGTGGTCCGGCGAGATGTGTGGTTAACGCGCGATCCCAAACCCTACCTGGGAAGCGAATTTGTGCATGTGGGTATGATCTTCCAGGCGCCACTGGAGCGGGGGGCTCGACTGTTGGCCCAACCACAGGTGCGGATCAGGTACGGTAGAGCCCTGTGGTCGCCACGGGCATTTGAGATCTGGATGTTCAAGTGGCCGCAGCTGGTCTGGGGACTACCCGCCATCAGCGATGAGGCGAAAAAAGCGGTCTGCCCGCGTAATCCGTGGAAGCGAACCGTCGCCCTCGCTGTCATGAAAGCCATGGGTTGCTACACGCTTGCCGAATATCGCCAGTGGCTGAAGCCGCTCAAACTTGGGACATTTACGCGCCTCCGCCTCGCTGGGATCGCTGCATTCCCGGATTCGCTCTTCAACGCTTTGATGCAAATGTTGCTACCCTTGGTCATTCCAGGAGCTAAGGGGACACTGCTCAACCTTAGGCAGAGCCGTTTTGACTACCGGAGACGATGGCCTGTATTGCGAAACAGGAAGCCAAGCTGAGCGCCAAAGCATCCCCACGTTGGCTCTTGAGAGTCGTCGTGGCCGCGAATTGAGGGGGTTCCAGACTTTTAAGCGGCTTCTTGTGTTTGGGACTTTCCGGAGCAGCGGGCGATTCGGATCTGATCAGCAGCGGTTGTTCGAAATTCGGGAATAATACGGGTGACCAGCGGCCATTAAGCTAAACTTTGTTTTTCAGGTTAGCAGGATTGGAGGCCACTACAACCTCTTTCGCAATCTACCTAAGATGATCCAGCCCCCACTTCGAACTCCAAGGCGATTCCAAGGTCATTCTTTCCGGTAGTGTAACTATGTGCATGCGTCGGGCTTGCTCTTCCGCTCTATAACTATTATCTACTCGGTAGCCTACAAAAAAATACGTGACGCTCACCGTTGTAAAAAAGAACATCATCGCAAATTTCGTGGGCAGTGGCTGCAGTGCACTGCTATCGCTGGTTCTAATTCCCGTATACATACGAGTACTTGGGATAGAAGCTTGGGGTGTGATCGGGCTATTCGCTTCTCTTCAAAGTTTGGCCTACCTGGTGGACCTGGGTCTTAGCGCAACTCTGAATCGGGAAATGGCGCGGCTGTCCATTCAAAAAGAGTCAGCGCAGGAGATGCGAAACCTGGTTCGAACATTCGAACTAATCTACTGGGCGTTTGCCTTGGCAATCGGCTCTGTCATATTTGTGCTGGCTCCATTGATTGCTCACCGATGGCTGCGGAGTAATCAGGTCTCACCAGAGATTATTTCGAACGCATTCCGGTTAATGGGAGTGGCGTTAACCTTCCAATGGCCCTTCACGTTGTATTCAGGAGGTCTAATGGGCCTGCAGCGTCAGGTGCTGCTTAACGCGATTAATGCAAGTGTTGCGATTTTTCGCAGTGTCGGCGCGGTGCTGATTCTTTGGCTGGTTTCTCCAACACTCGAGGCGTTTTTCCTCTGGCAGGTCCTGGCCAGTCTCTTGAACACCTGTCTGGCCGGGCTATGCTTATGGGGTAGTCTCCCACACACCGGAAGGCGGTCAGGATTTCAACGGGAACTCCTTCAAAGACGATGGCGGTTCGCGGTAGGAATGAGTGGCATTGTTGTGATGTCAATCATTCTTACGCAAATGGACAAGATTATCCTGAGCCGGCTGCTAAGCCTACGGATGTTTGGTTATTACGTCCTTGCAGCTTCCGTTGCCACGAGCCTTTACCTTTTGGTGCTGCCGGTCTTTTACTCGCTTTATCCCAGATTCACTCAACTGGTCAGCCTTGGTGAATTGGAAGGCCTGAAGGAGATCTACCATCACGGATGCCAGTTGATGTCCATTTTAATTCTTCCGGCTACGATGATCGTGGTCTTCTTCTCCCGCCAAATTCTTTTGGTGTGGACAAGTGATCCTGCGACAGTCGCTAATACTTATCTGGTATTGAATATATTGATTGCGGGTGCGGCGCTGAACGGATTAATGCATTTACCTCATGCGCTGCAGCTGGCGCACGGGTGGACCAGGCAGCTCCTGTATCTCAGCGTCGTATCGGCGCTGGCCCTTATACCGCTGCTGATCTTCACGACATCGCGCTACGGCACCGTGGGCGCCGCACTGACGCTGGTTATATTAAACGGTGGAGTCGCGATCGTGAATATCCAGCTAATGCATCGTCGTCTTCTCAAGGGAGAACAGTGGCGGTGGTATTTGGTAGACGTCGGCTTGCCGTTAATGGTTGCGCTGGCATCGGCGCTTCTTTGTCGGGCGGTTTTGCCGGCTCAAATACAGCGATTGCACATGATTTTGGCCTTGGCCGCCATTTCACTTTTTGTGGTGGGCTCAACTGCTCTGGCTACTCCGGTGATTAGAAGCAATCTAATCAGTTTCTTTCGACGTAACGAGCGCGGAATAGTGAAGGCTTCCTGAACGGTGTTTCTCCGCTTTCTTACCCGCACCATTACGTTTTCACGTCGTTTTGACCGCCAACTACAAACGTCCTCGAAGCAACCGGAGGAGAAATGATTGAAAGCGATTCGCGTAGCGGCCACTTAGTATTCTGCAGCCTTCGGAATTCCACCTTCCGGTTGCCGCTTAGAATCGCCGCGCTCACGGCCCAGGGTGACCAACTGATCTAAGGGGTATGCCCATCGTAGTCTTCGCAAAAATTGCCAGTCTGACAGCACGCGAAGCGATTCAGCTAATCGACGCCTTTCAGCTATCTGCCGGCGATGCCGGCAAACCCATCGATAGGACGCGGCCTTGGCTTGTAAGAAGGACCAACCTCGCAATAGACAATAGGCCCACATCAGCGCTTCGGTGACGAAAAGCAGTGGCAATAGGCACAGCAGAGTAGGACGACGCAGATAAGCGAGAAGCATTGCACAGCGATTTCGCTCAAGCAGATGCAGCTTCGCCGGATACATAGAGAGAAAGTAGTCGTGGCGCACGATCGATTGGGGGACGCAGTAAATCCTCGATCCCATCAAGTTTAATAGCCATGAAAGATTAACGTCTTCGTGGTAAAGAAATCCGGTCGCGTCCATCCCGCCGATTTTTTCCAACAGGGCACGACGAATTACAAAGGCGGCGCCTTGAATTCCCGGCACATCGAGCGGTTCAACCCCGGCGCTTCTTATCGATTCACCTAAACGGTGATTAAATCCTAAGCCTGTGATGTGAAGATCCTGACCCAGCGCATTAATATGCAGGCCATCGGCCTGGGCCGTCAGTGGATTTACGGCGCCTGCCTCCGGATGTTCTTGAAGAAAGTCAATCAACGGATCCAGCCATCCGGTTTGTACGACCACGTCCATGTTTAAAACTGCGACATATTCTCCGCGAGCGATCTCTGTGCCTAAATTAACTCCGCCCGCATAACCCAGATTTTGCGCGCTCCTGATGACAACTAAATCCGCATGGCGCAGCTCCAGTTCTCCCAGAATAGCTTCATTGCCGTCAGTGGATGCGTTGTCTACGACGATTAATTCGCGTGCAGCGTAGGAGTCCTCAACCAAAGAGTTCACGCAGCGACGGAGCTTCTCTCCGCCGTTATAATTCACAACTATGAGTGAGACAAATGGGCGAATAGCGTTGGCCGAGCGAGCGGTAGGCATGTGAACCATCTAGGATAAATTAAGGGCCGCGGTAAACATCCGATGCAATTATGGCTCTCGCGTCTTCTTCTCGCTGCCGAGAGGCATGCTCAGCAAGAAGTTGCATCTGGAAGTCTAACTCCTGGAAGCGCCGGCTGAGAGTGTGCAGAATAAGTCCGACTACTACCGTGATCATGCCGACAAGCACCAACCCCATCGCGAGCACTGCCGACGGCAGGCGGGGAACAAGACCGGTCCGGATATAATCCATAATTACCCATGTCCCGGGCACGCAACCCAGGATAATGATCGCGAGGCCTGCCCCGCCAAAAAACGTCAGTGGTTTATAATCGCGAAACAGCGTGAGAATTGTACGGAGGATTAGAAGTCCGTCCTGCATTACCCTAATCTTCGAATGACTGCCGGCCGGACGATTGCTCAAATCAACGGGCACTTCCACAATTGAAAACCCGCGCTCGAGCGATTTGATTGTCATCTCAGCCTCGATTTCGAACCCTCCGCCAAACAATGGTATACTGCGGACCAATCGACGACTAAATACGCGATAACCGGAAAGCAAGTCAGTAAGTTTCACCGCGAAGATGCGGTTTAATAAGAAGCGAAACATGTGATTTCCCAGCCGGTTCCTCAGGCGGAATTCGCTGTTTGCTGTTTGATGAAGTCGAGAGCCAATCACCATGTCGGCTTCTCCGCGTCGAACCGGTTCGATTAACGCCTTAACTGTCTCCGCTGGATAAGTGCCATCTCCGTCCACCATCACATATATATCGGCATCTACTTTTCTAAACATCGACTGTACGACGTAACCCTTGCCTTGCCGTCTTTCATAAAACACTTTGGCGCCTGCGCTTCGAGCCAGCTCAACCGTACGATCCGAAGAATTATTATCGAATACATAAATCTCTGCCTTGGGCAGTTGTTCTTGAAACTTGTTGATGACGTCAGTGATCGTTATCGCTTCGTTGTAGCATGGAATAAGCACCGCAATAGTGGCGGGATCACCAGTCGTGTCTTGCAGGTCGATGGAATCGTTGAATTGAGGCATTCGTCCGCCGATTTTTTCAGTTGTAGCTGTTGGATTCATAGACTGAACCAGATTTCTCTTGCGTCCGATTACAACATGTCTGACTGTCCACTGCAAACAGCTTACGATACTGTAAAAACAGCGCAGCCAGCGTGCCTTAGACGTGTCGTGGTTAATCGGAGTCGCGCAACGTTGCGCGTTGGACAACTGTCGTCAAACGCTCTAATTTTTAGCGCCGGCAATAATATCTTCTAAAGTCATTTTTCGCACCGGCTGTTTTGTATAAGCCATCCTGAGCATAGCGTCTTGAACTCAGTGTTTCTTTGTGTCCTCGTGTCGTGGTGCTCTTTTTCGTGGGAGTCAAATTTAGTTAATGGCAGCCTTAGCGTCGACGGTCTCAATTATTATTGTTAACTACAACGGGCAGCGTTTGCTCGGCGAACTTTTTGAATCTATAGCTCAGCAAACACATCCGCCCGCAGAAGTAATAATGGTTGATAACGCTTCAGTCGATGACAGCGTCGAGTATGTAAGGGAAAACTTCAGCTGGGTCAAGATAGTGACTTCCGACGAAAACACAGGGTTTGCGGGAGGAAACAATCTCGGACTACTCCACTCAAGTGGCGATTACATCGCTCTACTAAACAGCGATACAGTTGTGGACAAGCGATGGTTGGCTGAGCTTTTAATGGCCCTGGACCAGGACGAGAGTATCGGGGCAGCCGTTTCAAAGATTCACATTGCGGCAAGTAAACCCACTATCGATTGTGCAGGCGCCGAGTTCAATAACCTGGGATTTGCCTGGGGCCGGGGAGCAAACGAACCCGACACAGGTCAATTCGATAAGGCAATGCCGGTGCCGGCATTAACTGCGTGCGCGGCCCTCATACGCCGTAGTGCGCTGGGCAATGCGCCGTTGTTTGATTCGAAACTGTTTATGTATTACGAGGAGTTCGATCTCGCACTTCGTTTGAGGGGTAGCGGATACAACATATTCTATGTGCCACGTTCGATCGTTTATCACAAACGTTCTGAGGCGGTGAAGACTGTGAATCGTCCATTTTTGTTTCATCAATTCTATAGCCATCGCAACCGGATTAAGATATTGGCTAAGTATTATCCACTGTCAGTACTGGTGCGGAATTTACCATTGATTCTACTCAGCTTGATTTATTGCGATTGGGTCTTGTTGCGTAAAGGTGGACCAGTGTTCTTTCTTCGCGCTGTGACGGCACAGATTCGATATGCGGCGCAGGGAATCGGGGAGCGCCTGCATGGTCGTTCTGTCGATTCTCGACAATGGCTGCCGTGGATGACTACACACGGACTTCGAGATATCTTGGCCCTGAAAACAAAGCTGGGAACTTATGTTCAATGAAAGCAAAACAAAATAGGCCGAAACGCACACATCAAAAAGCTGAGAGTCCACCTCCGATAATCGAGGAGCCTCGAACGGCCGAGGCAAGAGACTCTGTTTTCAGCAAGATGGCGATCGTGGTTCCCTGGGTGGTTGCGTTGTGGCTGCTCGCCACTACTGTGTGGTACCTCCAAACCGTTGCAGAGGCCATGAGGACTCCAATGAATCAGGGCAGCGAGATGGAATTGTTCAAAGTGTGGATAATTCTTATCGCTTCCTTAGTGATCTCTCACGCAATATTTCTGCGACGTTTTGTCACTCTGGCGTGGATTGCAATCCTGGTACTGGCCGCTGGAAAAATAGTTATTTCAAGTCAATCGGTGACATCTGTCTCGCTCTTAATCTGGCTTCTTACTTTGTCGTATGTGTCGGCTAATTGGTTTATTCGCCGACTTGGAGCAAAACCGTCCGACGCTCCGCTGGAATGGACATCGGTGTGTTTAGCCGTAGGGCTAACCCTTGTCGCAATGCTCGGATTTGGGTTAGCCATGATTGGCAGGTTGAATCCCAGAATTATTTGGATAGTGCTGATCGTAGCAACCCTGGTTCAAGTCCGAAGCGTTTGGAGTGTAGCGGTCGAACTATATCGTTCGATAAGGACGCAGCTTGCGTTGGCTGGCGCCCGCATTACCGATGAACATGGCGCTTTGGTCGTAGTAATCGGAATAGTTGCCTTGTTTAATCTCATGTGGGCCGTGTCGCCTGAAATCCAATATGATGCCCTCAATTACCACCTCCCAACAGCCAAAACGTACCTGGCGGAACAGACCATAGTCCTCAACGCCCAAACGCAGCCAGCGCACCTGGTTGAAATGCTCTACACCATTGGGGTCGGACTGCAGAACCAAATTGTCGCCAAGTTAACGACATTTGCGATAAGCATAATAGCTGTCATAGCTGTTTATGTTATCGGAAGAATATCTTTTAGTTCGCGGGTCGGTATTTGGGCCGCGGCACTCTTCTATTGCACGCCGTTGGTCAGTTGGCTTGCTGTCAATACCTACATTGACGAAGTTGTGGGTATGTTCCTGGCCACCGCCCTGGTTGCCCTTCTGCGTTGGAGGATAACGAAACAAAACGGATGGTTATGGACCTGCGGCATATTAACGGGTGCGGCAGCCGCGTCAAAGCTTACAGCTTTCATGGGTTTTCCTATCATCGGACTGGTGGTGCTTTGGGACTTGTTCCGGATACGGGGGCTGAGCCTCATCTCGAAACTAAAAGCGCTTGCAGGTTTTCTGCTCATCGCATTTCTGATCAGTGCTCCATGGTTTTACAAGGTGTTTATGGCCACCGGTAATCCTTTCTTCCCATTGTTGAATGGACTGTTTAAGAGCCCATTCGGTTCTTTGACGAACTTTAATTCTAATGCTCATTTGTTCAGTCTGGGTCCGTCAAAGTGGTCGATATTGTATATGCCGTTCTCCTTTACGTTTGAAACCGCTCATTTTGGCGAAGCTATACCACGAGGTAGTGTCGGATTCGCATTGGCACTGTTTCCGCTTGCTATTCTGCTGTTAGTGAAACGTCACATGGTAGCCGGGATCTTGTTTGCGGCGGCAGCTCTTTACCTGTTGTTATTGGGTTACTCAATGCCTTACGCTCGGTATTACATACCGATTCTGCCGGCAGTCGCAGTGTTGGGGTCTGCCGCCGTTATTCATTTATCGTCGTCGAGCAGGTTGAAGTATCTCAACCTCTTCCTTCTGGGAGTTGTCCTGATCGCGCAGGCTTCACTCATTCCATTGATGTACTGGAACATTCCGGAGCGCGTTCCTTTGCAGTTGGCATTAGGAACTGAGAGCCGTGAGGCCTTTCTAAGTCGTGCTCTGCCAAACTATGCAGCCATTAGTTATGTCAACACCAAGAGCCCGCCAGACAAGAAAGTGCTGGTGGTAGGCGGCGAGAATTTACGTTTCTACGTCCATTCGTTGATGCATACACCATATGAAATGTCGCCCTACCTAAAAGGTTCGACGCCTCAGGAATGGGCTTCGGCATTGATTCAAAACGGCTTCACATTCTTGATGGTGAATAAGAGTTCGTCGGAGACTTCGCTTCCTCTGCCTTACCTGCAGGAAGACTTTCTTGCGAACTTCGCGGAACTCGAATACACCGTCGGTGTTACTGACATCTATCGTCTTTCTGAGAAGCCTATTGGTGTCGGGCCTCCGCAGAATTTGTTACCGAATCCGAGCTTTGAAACGCTGGATGCGGGAGGAATGCCAACGGAATGGTTAGGTTTTGGGCAGCCGCGAATCGTTCGCGAAAAGAGCGGCGCGCATACCGGGTCCGTATCCGTCTCTGTTAATGCAAGCGCTGGTCTGTTTTCGCGCCTGCCGGTTGAGCCTGGCAAAGTTTATTCGCTGGCGCATTGGAGTCGTTCGGATAAGGCAGGCCAGTTTGCGCGTCTGCAAATTAATTGGGTGAATGAGGGACTCGAAATCGTAGGCGTCAGCATCGATGTAGTACCCGCCGGTCCACAGTGGGGTTGGAACAAACTGTCCGCTGTGGCACCTCCAACCGCTAAGCAGGCGCAGATCTATGTAAGCGTTCACGAACTGGGCGAAGTATCATTTGACGACTACACATTTGTTAAAGGGCCA
>DASQKG010000132.1:0-12982 GCA_035630655.1 Pyrinomonadaceae bacterium | reverse complement strand
ACCGGCAACGAATGAGTCATGAACACCAATTCGCTGGTCCAATCGCCGACACTCGCCAGCTCCTGTTCGATCTCCGGCACATGCTGATGCGTAAACGGCTTGTACGCGTAGAACGAGTTCATGCGTTGGGGATGATGCGTGTTGGCCGCGGCCTTGGCGCCGGAACCCGAAGAACCGGTCTTGGCATCGACGATCACGCGCCCATTGATCAGGCCGTTAGCTACCAGCGGCGCGAGGCCCAGCAGAGTGCCGGTGGCAAAGCATCCCGGATTGGCAATCAGGCGCGCATTGCGGACTGCTTCACGGTTCGTCTCCGTCAGACCATAGATAAACTTTGACTGCGACTCCATCGCCGTGTGCTCTCGACCATAGTGTTGCTGGAAGGCCTCGCTGTCTCGGAGACGAAAGTCCCCGGATAAATCGATTGCCTTGACTTGGCCTGGTAATCGCGGAACAACATCCATCGCCTGCCCGTGTGGCAGCGCCAGAAAAACGCAATCCAAATCGGGCAGTGCCGCAAGATCCTCCGGAGCCGAAATAAAACTCAGATCGGTAAGGCCGTAAAGATTTCGGTGAACTTCACTGACCGACTTCCCGGCTTGCTCATTAGCGGTGACAAACACTATCTCGGCGTTCGGATGGAAAAGGAGAATACGCAGCAACTCCGATCCGCCGTAACCTGAGCCACCAAAAATTCCTATGCGAAGTTTGTTACCGGTCATTGCCGCCAATTCCTTCCGAAGAACCTTTGTGCAACTACCAGCCCCCGTGGGGGCCTAATGTTTATAGACCGAGGGATCTAAAAAAAAGACTTACCAGCTCCGTAGGAGCCAAACGTCCCCGCGACCTCAACATTGCGCTCCTTCGGAGCGCTTAAACCTGAGCTTGACCGCCGTATGTATAAACATTCGGCTCCTCCGGAGCTAAAGACTTCTCGGCGGCGGCCGCAGCCATTTCGATTCTCAGGGGACCATTTGCTACCCTACTCCCGTTCTCAAAAAGGCCCTTCGCGAAGTCAAATCAAATGCGAAACATCGCCATCGTCTTCCTGGTCCTGGCCATCGCCTTTATCGCGATCGGCATCGGCGGCCAACGGACACTCCTCTTCGTTGGCCTTGCCTTCCTGGTCGTTGCGATGCTTCGTTTCCTTCCTCGACGCCGCTAAACGCGAGCACCTACGGTTGCAAGCTCCAGTTTCTTTTTAATAACCTTGAAGAGCTGCACTCCGTCGCGTCGCGCATTCGCTGCCGGAACGCCAAACTCTTTTTTGATGTAGTCTTCGCCCATTTGCGAATCAGTTACTGAACCTGCAATCAGATCGACTTCAATCCCACGCCGTCGAAATAGTTCGATACCGCCCCACGCGCCTACGTAATCGGAGGCGCAGAAGACAATAGCAGCCGTGGCTTCGCGTAGTTCCACGTCGTTGAAAACGGATTCAACGGAGTAACCACCGAGTATCCCATCACCCAGTTCGATAACGATCAGGTCGGGAGCGCTCTCGTTGAGCTTGGCAACTACCGCTTTGGCCATAGGCGCCAGGTCGCCGGCGTCAACAGTTGACGGCAGACCGCAATCAAGGAAGCTCGCCGTGGTGACGGCGCCGTGGTCCGCCATGTTCAGGGTGTCACGCAAACATGCAATACCCGAAAGTTTCCCCGCGGCCACACGTAGTCCGTTCCTCGTCGCCTGCTTGATTAGTTCAGTGGCCGCGTAGGTTTTGCCGCTGTTCATGCATGTGCCGGCAATGATCACGAGCGGGGCTGTGTCTCCAAGTCTGGTCCTTGGCGGCAGAGCGTCGTCCGCAATGTTCAGTGTGCGTCCCTCGTCGTCGGCGGCAAGGCCGATGACTTCAACTTTAATTGCATCACTCAAACTCGAGTGGTGGCCAGTACAGCTGCCGATGACGCCACCCATATTGAGCAAGTGGAGCTCGTCGCCGGCAGTGATGGTCTCCGGCACATCGCCGACGAAACCCTTTAACGCGCGCCGGCGGCCTAGCACGCCAATCAAAATGTCGCCTGGGTTAATCTTTGCCAGCCGTCCCGTGGGCAACTCGAGCATATTGTATGTAGCGCTGTCGGTAAGCGCTCGGACCACGACCACATCCCCGGATCGCGGCGAGGATGAACTGGCAATTACCGCCACCGTCTTGACCAGACCGAGCGGAGAAGTGGCAGAACCAATTTTGTCAGCGTCGATCACTTTGATAGTTGTTGTCATCATTTTTTCCTCGAAGGTGGTCCTGGTAAAGTCAATCTCTGGCTCGTAGCCTTAATCTCAATGCATTGAGCTTGATGAAGCCCTCAGCGTCGCGCTGGTTGTAAACAGTGTCCGCTTCAAAAGTCGCAACCTTTTCGTCGTAAAGAGAATGCGGAGAGCGACGTCCAATTACGATTGCGTTTCCGCGGAAGAGTTTCAAACGAACGTCCCCGGTAACATTCTGCTGCGTCTCGTCAATCATCTTTCGCATCAATTCGAATTCCGGTGAAAACCAGAAGCCGTAATAGATGTTCTCGGCAATCTTCACCCCGAAGGAGTCGCGCAAATGCATCACCTCGCGATCGAGGGTGATCGATTCCAGCGCCCGATGCGCGGCCTGAAGAACCGTTACTCCGGGCGTCTCGTAAACACCGCGGGACTTCATGCCTACATAGCGATTCTCAACCAAATCGACGCGGCCTATGCCGTGTTCACCGCCCAACTTGTTTAGCGTTTCAAGCAGAGCGACGGGATCCAATTTTTTGCCGTTAATTGCTACGGGCTCGCCTTTCTCAAACGACAGTTCGACTTCTTCGGCCTCGGCGTTAGCGTTCTCAGGCGAGCGCGTCAGTTGAAAGATATCCTCCGGCGGCGCTGCCCATGGGTCTTCCAGGATTCCGCCCTCATACGAAACGTGCATTAAGTTTCGATCGGTCGAATATGGTTTAGCGTGTGTCGCTGTAATCGGAATGTTGTGTTTCTTCGCATAAGCGATTAGATCCATGCGTCCTTTGAATTCCCATTCGCGCCAGGGAGCTATCACCTTGATGTCCGGTTGTAGAGCGTAATAGGTCAACTCAAAACGTACTTGATCGTTTCCCTTACCAGTTGAGCCATGGGCCACTGCATCGGCGCCTTCCCGGCGGGCGATCTCGATTTGCCGTTTTGCAATCACCGGTCGGGCAAGGGAAGTACCAAGCAGATAGACGCCCTCGTAGACTGCGTTTGCTTTCACCGCTGTCCAGACATATTCGCGCACAAACTCATCGCGCAGATCTTCAACGTAGAGTTTCGAAGCTCCTGTGGCCAGCGCTTTCTCTTCCAGTCCGCTTAGCTCTTCACCCTGGCCCACGTCGGCGCAGTAACAAACCACTTCGCAGCCGTACTCTTCCTTCAGCCAGCGAAGCATCACCGACGTATCAAGTCCGCCCGAATAAGCCAGTACGATTTTGTTAATTTTTCTGTCGCTCATCGAACCTCAGTTCCTGCGCATCATTCAAGCCCTCTGTGCAGCCTCCGTGTTCTTTGTTTCTCTGTGGTAAGCGGTTGCCGCGTAAGATTCACCACAGAGGCACAGAGGACACGGAGGTTGCACAGAGATCATCCAAACAGCTCCCAGATTCTCTTCATCGCCGTACGCTGTGACTTCGCGTCTCGAACAGCAACGAAGATCGTGTCTTCTCCTGCCAGCGTGCCCACGATCTCGTCAATAGCTGTACCATCAATCTCCACTGCAACCGCCGACGCCAATCCCGGCTCGGTTCTGGCAATCACCAGGTTGTCGCCTGCAAGATCCAGACTTAGAAGTCCCCTCGCGGCGGGGCCCCTCGATTTAGGCACCGTGTAATGGCCGCGGTGCTTTACAATCCCCAACTCGTCCATATCTCTGGAGAGGCTGGATTGAGTCGCGGGCACGCCCGCACGCTCGAGCGAATCGCGCAGTTCCGCCTGAGTGCCAAAAGGCTTGGCCTGAATCAGGCTTAACAACTTTTTCTGGCGTAGATTCTTTTGCATATACCGACTAGGTATGCATCTAACTTGCATAACTAGTGCATAGATGCATAAACTACCAAGTTCGATAGCCTGCGTCAAGGTGACTTTGTTTGGGATTAAGACGATGACTAAAAGCAAAAACCTTTGGGGTGGACGATTTACCGGCCAGCCTGATCCTTCTTTTGCGAAGTTTAATAACTCCTTTGACTTCGATTGCCGGCTGTTTGAAGTTGATGTGCGCGCGAGTATGGCCCACTGCAATGGACTTGTCGGCGCAGGTGTACTCTCCGCCGAGGAAGGCAAGCGTATCAATGACGGGCTTAAGGCAATTCTCGAACGCGCAGCCAGTGACTCGAACTACTTCGGGGCAATTGAAGCGGAAGACGTACATTCATTCGTTGAAGCAAGGCTAGTGGAGTTGATTGGAGATGCGGGTCGCAAACTACACACGAGCCGCAGTCGAAACGATCAGGTTGCGACTGACCTTCGTCTGTGGCTGCGCGAGGCCATCGATCAACTTTCAGCCACCGCGCGCGGTACGCAGGAGGCGCTGCTCGATCTTGCCGAACAGAACCGCGAGGCAGTGATGCCCGGATACACGCATCTGCAACGCGCCCAGCCGATCCTTTTTGCGCACTGGTGTCTGGCTTACTTCGAAATGTTGGCTCGCGATCGCCAGCGGCTCACTGAGATTCGCAAGCGAGTGAACATTATGCCGCTAGGTTCGGGTGCACTTGCAGGAGCGTCATTCGGTATCGATCGCAATGCCGTCGCTGAAGAACTCGGTTTTGATGGCGTCTCGCGCAACAGCGTTGATGCAGTAAGCGATCGAGATTTCTGTGTGGAGTTTGCGGGCGCGTGTTCGCTAATCATGGTCCACCTTTCGCGCCTGGCGGAAGAGATCATCCTTTACTCGACCACGGAGTTTGGTTTCTTCGAACTTAGCGATGCAGTGGCCACCGGCTCAAGCCTGATGCCGCAGAAGAAGAATCCGGACTCAATGGAGCTCGTGCGCGGAAAAGCCGGACGCGTGTTTGGGCATGCGCTGGCGCTATTGACGATCCTCAAGGGATTACCGCTGGCTTACAACAAAGACATGCAGGAAGACAAGGAGGCTGTCTTTGACGCGTTTGATGCGACCACCGGATCCCTCGAAGTGACTGCGCTGGTTCTGCGAAACGTGTCATTGAACGAAGCGCGTATGCGTGACGCTGCTTCCAAGGGACTGATGAATGCGACTGAGCTTGCCGATTATCTCGTTCGTATGGGTGTGCCTTTTCGAGAAGCGCATGAGACAGTCGGTCGAATAGTCGTTCGTGCTCTCGAGCAGGGGGTTGAATTACAGGAACTCTCGCTCGATGATTTGCGTTCAATCTCGGGCTTGATTGACGGAGATGTTTTTGACGCGCTCTCGCTGGAAAAGACACTCGAAACCAAGGCTCAAATCGGCGGCACCTCACCGGGTAGAGTTGCCGAAGCTTTGGCAGCTGCTAGAAAGTCTCTGATAAGCCTTCAAGCAGGTCGTGCCCCTCTCCCTATCGAGCCTTTACACTGAAGACAGGACTTTCTGATATGAGTCACCCAATATACAAGGTAACGCGGTTCGAAACAGTGGGCCATACACCCTTCATATATGTTTCGACGATGATAGCGAACAGACCATTGATTTTCGACGAATCCTTGCTGGTGAACTCTATGCCCCGCTAGCAGATCTTGAAATGTTCGGTCAGGTGAGATTGGACACAGAGGTTCACACGCTGGTTTGGTCAAACGGCGCTGACTTTGACCCTGCCACTTTGCACGACTGGCATCATCTGGAAGGGGCATTGATCTAACGCGCACGGCGTTGGAATTGATCAACGCGTAAATTGTTGACAATTCACATCAGCCTGCGTTAAATCTTCCCGCCCATTCAATTCCAACCTTTAAGAGGTCCCGTTCATGACAACCTCTCGACGCGATTTCATCAAGACTGCAGGTGTAGCTGCGGGCGCCGTGGCTTTGCCGTCTGCCCTGCCGTCGTGGATTAGTGATGTCGACGCGGCTGAAGCTGCGGCGGCGGCAACGGTAGATAAGAATAGGCTCGCCGATATTGCGCTGAGCACCGCGCGCGGGCTGGGCGTTACTTACGCCGACATTCGCATCAACCGCTACCGCACCGAAGCGATCTCGACGCGCGAGAAACAGGTACAGAATGTTTCACGCAGCCAAAACTTCGGTTTCGGTGTTCGAGTTCTTTTCAAGGGCACATGGGGCTTTGCGTCGAGCAGGGACGTCACGCCCGACGAAGTGCGTCGCATCACGCGGCAGGCTGTCGACATCGCCCGGGCAAATTCCGTCTACCAGCGAAAACGAATTGCCATGGCTCCGGCTACGAAAATCGTGGCCAAGTGGAAGAGTGCGTTTGAAAAAGACCCTTTCGAGGTGGCGATTGACGACAAGATCCAGTTTCTGCTCAAGCTCAACGAACATGCGATGAAGACGCAGGGGGTTGGTTTTGTGACCTCGTCGATGGGTTTTGTTAACGAGCAGAAGTTCTACGCCTCAACCGACGGGTCGCGCATCGAGCAGTACATCATTCGAGCGAATCCCGGCTTTAATGTCACAGCCGTTAACCGTGCCACCGGCGACTTCCAAACGCGCAGCTCGCTCGGCGGCCCGCAAGGTTTGGGTTACGAGTACATGGAGAAATATCCGTGGATGAGTGAGGCGGAGAGAGCCGGCGAGGACGCGGTCGGGAAACTCAAAGCCAAACCCATCGAAGCAGGGAAGTATGACCTGGTGCTGCACCCATCGCATTTGTGGTTGACGATTCACGAATCGGTGGGCCACCCGACAGAGTTGGATCGATCTCTGTGGTGGGAAGCAAACTACGCGGGCACAAGTTTCCTGACGCGCGACAAGATTGGCAAACTACAGTTTGGATCGAAGATCGTAAATTTCATCGCCGACAGAACACAGCGCGGAGGCCTGGCAACTATAGGCTACGACGATGAAGGTGTTCCGGGCCAGAAGTGGCACCTGATCAAGGACGGCGTTTTCGTCGATTGGCAAACCACACGCGACCTCGCGTCCATGTCTCCGAAGAAGAAATCCTACGGGTGCCTGCACGCCGATAGCTGGGGAAGCGTCTCTTTTCCACGCATGCCAAATGTTTCGCTGCAGCCGGGAACCGAAAATAAGAGTCTCGACGACCTGGTCGCGGGCGTGGAGAAGGGAATCCTGATCTACGGCAACGGCAGCTATTCAATCGATCAACAGCGATACAACTTCCAGTTTGGCGGCCAAACCTTCTGGGAGATTAAGAACGGCAAGGTCGGTGGAATGGTGCGCGACGTCGCATACCAATCGCGCACTACTGACTTCTGGAATTCCTGCGATGCTCTGGGCGGAATGGCAACATACGAACTTGGCGGCAGCTTCAACGACGGCAAAGGCGAACCGGGTCAGTCGAACACGGTCAGTCACGGTTGTCCGGTGGCGCGGTTCCGGCAAGTTAACGTATTGAATACTGCAGCGCAGGCGTAGGACAGACATTCCTGTCTGTCTCAGCTTAATTAAAGACATGGTCGGATCTGAATTGGACTTTAACTAACCGAAGACAGACAGGAATGTCTGTCCTACCGGAGGCAACGATGCTTAGTGAAACCGAGGCAAGAGAGCTAACACAGAAACTGCTCAGCTATGTAAAGGCAGACGACGCGACGGTAAACGTTGGTAGTGAGAATTATTCCCACCTGCGCTTCGCGGCCAACGCGTTTACCACAGGCGGCGCCCGCGAGAATATTGGCGTGAACGTTACTGTCTGGGTCGACAAAAAGCGCGGCTCTTCCTCGACCAATGAACTGGACGACGCATCGCTGAGAGCCGCGGTTGCGGAGGCTGAAACACTTGCCAGAATATCGCCGGTGGATCGCGAATACATGCCGACGCTTGGTCCACAAACATACACGCCGGTTAGCGGCTATGCTGAAGCCACTTCAAATATTTCGCTGCAGGACCGAGCGCGAGCAATCAACGACGTAATCACCAGTTGTGAAAGAGCAAAAGTTATCGGCGCCGGTTTCCATCAGGCGCGCGGGTCGGCCAATGGTTCGGCCACGAAGAATGGCAACTTCAATTATTCGCGTTCGAGTTTAGTCAGTCTTTCAACCACGGCGCGCACGGAGGACGGCGGCAGTTCAGGGTATTTTCTGCGCAACCACTTCGACGTTGCCAAGCTTGACTCGAAACGCGTCGCGCGGGAAGCGATTCGCAAAGCGCTCGAGTCGCGCAAGCCGCGTACTCTGGAACCGGGCATCTATACTGCGATTCTGGAACCGCAGGCTGTTGCCGATTTGCTCTCCGGTTTTGCTTTTGGCTTCGACGCCCGCAGTGCTGACGAAGGCCGTAGCCCGTTTTCAGCTCCGGGTGGAAAAACAAAAGTGGGTCAGCAAATCTTTGACGAGCGAATCAATATCTACAGCGATCCATGGAATCCAGAGTTGCCGGGTTCACAAGCTGCACAGAGTGGCATTCCGGCGCAGAAGATCTACCTGGTGCGAAACGGCGTGCTTGAGAATCTTGTCTACTCTCGTTTTTGGGCCAAGCAGCAAGACAAGCAGCCTACGCCTGGTCCGGTAAATAACATCATGGAAAGCTCGGCGCGGCCCGCGTCACTTGAAGAGATGATTAAGGCCACTGACCGAGGTCTGCTCATCGGGCGCTTCTGGTATATACGTGGCGTTGATCCGCGGACGGCGCTGCAAACTGGTTTGACGCGTGACGGTATCTGGTATGTCGAGAAGGGAAAGATTCAGTATCCGGTGAGCAATTTCCGCTTTAATCAAAGCCTGATTCAATTGCTTGCGCCCGGGAACGTGGAAATGATTGGGGCGCCGGAACGCGTCGGGAGCTCTGAAGGCCAGGGCGGCAGTTCGGCATTACTGCCTGCGCTTAAGGTGAAGGAGTTTAATCTCACGTCGCAGTCAGAAGCGGTGTAAGGCCTGATTAGTGTTGTTTCGTGTGTTTCGTGGATCGTTTTGCTGTGGTAAAGACGTATCGACCACTAAACAAAAATCTGTTACCAAATCGGGCCCCTTCCCTAACTCGTCGCGGCTTTGCCGCTTTCCGTGCGGTAAGGCTTTGCCTCACCGCACGACTGCTTTAAAGAGATGAGGCTCTGCCTCCGTCGAACCAAGGCACAGCCTCAAAAAAGAAGAAGCTCCTTCGGTAAGGCAGAGCCAGGCAGAGCCTTACCGCACGGAAGGCGGCAAAGCCGCGTGAACTCCCGTAAATCCGGCTTACTACTCCCGCTTCCGGTTGTGACAGCATTGGCATTATCGCCGAGCTGAAGGCGACGTAGACGGTGATGGAGCTGGCGTGGGTGTTGGTCCAAGCGCGGGGTAGATTGTTTCCTGGTAGATATATCTTCCTTCCTGAAGTTTCAAAATGACCGCCGGCTTCACCGCGTTGCGGTCCTTGTCCATGCTGATAATTCCGGTAACGCCGACGAAGTTCCTGGTTGCGGCCAAGGCGTCGCGCAGCTTTGGGCCATCGGTTGTGCCGGCCTTTCGAATCGCTTCGGCGAGAAACTTGAGCGCATCGTAAGCAAGAGCAGCATGCGCATCCGGGGTCAGGTTTCTGTATCGTTGCCGATAGCTCTCCACAAACTTCTGAATGGTCTGCGACGGAGTGTCTACCGAGTAGTGGTTGGTGATGTAGCACCCGTTCAATGAGTCGCGGCCGAGTTCCCAAAGCTCCGGTGCATCCCAGCCGTCACCTCCCAACAAAGGTTGAGTGAAGCCAAGCTGCCGCGCCTGACGCGCAATAACCGCTACGTCGCCGTAGTAACCAGGAATGTAGATTACGTCCGGCGATGCGGCTTTGATCGCGCTCAACTGTCCACGATAATCCGCATCACCCTGCGAATAAGATTGTTTGGCTACGATCTTGCCGTCGAGTTTTGCAAAACTGATTTCAAAAAAATCCGATAGGTCGCGGCTGTAAGGCAAATTGAAGTCGAGCATGATTGCCGCTGTCTTCGCCTTCAGAGTATTGGCTGTAAACCTGGCCATCACTTCACCCTGGAAGGCGTCGATAAAACAGGCGCGGAAGATGTAGTCGCCCGCTTGAGTGACGGCCGGATTTGTAGAAGACGGCGATATCAAAGGCACGTGCGCCGACTGTGCATTAGGCGCCGCCGCCAAACTGTTTCCCGACGCCCCCGCGCCGATGATGGCAACCACCTTGTCGCTGCCAATGAGTTTTCCCGTAATCTGGGCAGCGGCTTCAGGACTGCCTTTGTCATCATCGATGACGATATCAATTCGCCGTCCATTGATTCCGCCCCCCACGTTAATCTCATCAGCGGCCATCAACACACCATTCAGCGCTGACTGTCCGAAGTTATACGTTGGCCCGGAGAGATCTCCGAAGAAACCAATCTTGATGGTGGAACGATCCTCGGAAGGGTTTTGACGGCAGGAAAGGAACACACTGGGCAGGAGAATCAGGCCCAGAATCATCAGGCAGGTTGAAAGTTTTGTTTTCTTAAGCACGTTATGTGGCGGGGCTTTGGATAAAACTTCAAGTCGGTCGGGAATTCAGGCGTATAGAGTCCAAGCTTTAGCTTGCTTCTTGCGCAGCCGCAACCTAGAGGTTGTACTCTAAACGCCTGCTTGATACGGTCGTCCCTCTTTTCCAGACGACTTTCGGGAACAACCTACTCGCCAAGATAGGCTTCCTTGATTCGCGGGTCGGCAGCCAGTTCAGCCGAGGGGCCTTCCATGACGATTCTTCCTGTTTCCAAAACGTAGGCGCGATCGGAATGGCCCAGGGCGGCATGTGCATTTTGTTCCACCAGCAGAATTGTCGTGCCTTCGTTGCTGATCTCGTCGATCGCTTCGAAGATGGTGTGAACAACCAGAGGCGCCAATCCCAACGACGGCTCATCGAGCAGCAACAGACGTGGACGCGACATCAACGCGCGTCCGATCGCCAACATCTGCTGTTCGCCCCCTGAAAGCGTACCTGCCTTCTGTGACTCGCGCTCTTTGAGCCGCGTAAACATCGTGAAAGCGCGCTCCATGTCTGCGGCCACTTCCTTCTTGTTGCGATTCAAATAGGCGCCCATCTGAAGATTTTCCCGGACCGTAAGATTCGCAAAAACGCCGCGCCCTTCCGGAGCCATTGAAATGCCGCGAGCCACCAGCTTGTGCGTGGGCTTGCCGCTAATGTCGTCGCCTTCAAACACGACGCGTCCCTGACGCGGTTCCAGTAAACCGGTAATCGTGCGCAGCGTAGTTGTTTTGCCGGCCCCGTTGGCGCCAATCAGCGTCACCACTTCGCCCTTGCCGACCTGCATGGAGATGCCGGTGAGGGCTTCGATTGCGCCATAGTTAACGGAGACGTTTTCTAAAACTAACATAATTAGACGGAGCGCTTTTGTACTTTGCCTTTGAACTTGGTTCTTTGTTCTTTGATCAAAACTTCGACGAATCCCAGTATCGCTAAGATCAAGGAACCTCACATCAAAGTACAAAAAACAAGGTACAAAGAACCAGGATCTCAGTCGCCAAGATACGCTTCAATCACCTTTGGATCGTTTCTGATCTCTTCCGGAAGCCCTAGAGCGATCGACTTGCCGTAATCCACAACCTGAATGCGTTCGCAAACGCCCATCACAACTTTCATATTATGTTCGACCAGCAGGATGGTTAGATTAAAGCGGTCGCGGATTTGCTTGATCAATTGCATCAGATCTTCCTGTTCGGAAGGATTCATTCCCGCTGCCGGCTCATCAAGCAGCAGAAGCTTCGGTCTGGTTGCGAGTGCCCGCACAATCTCCAGCCGCCTCTGCTTGCCGTAGGGCAGGCTTGTGCCGCCTTCGTCTTTGAAACTATCGAGATCGAAAATGGCGAGGAGTTCCATACAGTAGTCTAGCGACTCGGCCTCGCAACGACGAAAGCGCGACGTGCGCAACACGGCATCAGCCAGCGTCTGGCGCGTGTGAATGTGACAAGCGGTCAACACGTTGTCGAGCACACTCATGCTCGGGAACAACCGGATGTTTTGAAACGTGCGCGATACTCCGTGGCCGGCTATCTCATACGGCCGCTTGCCGTCCAGCCGTTTGCCTTCAAAATAAATCTCGCCGGAAGTGGGCTCATAAACTCCGGTGAGCAGGTTAAAGATCGTGGTCTTGCCGGCCCCGTTTGGTCCAATCAGACCATAAATTTCTCCCTGCCTTACGGCCATATCCAGCTCACTGACCGCAACCAACCCGCCAAAGCGGATGGTGGCCTTGTCAGTCTTCAGTATGGCATCGCCATTTCCAGACGTGGCTTTGGGCCGATCACTCATGGCAACGTTAGAACTCACTCCTTGTCTCCCTTTCCAGGCGTCTCGCCAAGCGAGGTTTCACTTTGTCGCTCGCCGAGCGTGGCCTTGGCGACCGACTCCTTGTCGCGTGTATCTTCCGCCGTGATCTCTTCGGCTTGCGTACGCGATTTATTGCGCTTGCGTCCACGCCATCCCTTGAACGCTGCCGTGGAGCCCAGCAATCCCTGCGGTCGCGTGATCATCAGGATGATCAGGAGCAGGGAATAGATGACCATTCGATACTCGGCAAAACCGCGCAGCGCTTCGGGCAACACCGTTAGCAATATCGCGCCCAGCACTGAGCCCACAATCGATCCGAGGCCGCCCAGGATGATCATGATCAGGATTTCAAACGACTTGATAAACTCAAACGACTTCGGATTCAGATATCCATCGAAGTGAGCGAGCAACACGCCACCAGCACCCGCCAGGGCCGATGAAATCACAAAGGCCATAACCTTGTAACGTGTGGTGTTGACGCCCATCGCTTCGGCCGCGATCTCGTCTTCGCGAATTGAAATCAAAGCGCGTCCAAAAGCGGAGTGTACGATGTTGTAGACGATGACAATGGTCAGGATCGCAATCAGGAAGATCCAAAAGAAACTCTTGACGATGGGAATGCCTGAATAACCCCGAGCGCCGCCGA
>DASQKG010000131.1:0-13086 GCA_035630655.1 Pyrinomonadaceae bacterium | reverse complement strand
TTGATATCGCCTCAGGCAAGACCAATGTCCTGCCCTACACGATTTGGCTTCCGGTGCTTGACGACCAGAACAAGAAAGCACTCGCTATCCCGACTGAACGCGAGACTGTCGTTACAACGCCGCGCGTGCCGGGAATGGAAGTGCGCGTTCCGGCCTCGTCAGTGTTACGCATGCCGCAGGGGGCGCACCACCAGCACGGCCAGATGCAGCGCGAACTCTCGTCGATGGCCATCACGCCTATTCCAGTCGACCGTCCACCGTTTCCGCTTCCTGCGGGCGTGAAAGACGGTCTGCTCTTTACACTTCAACTTCACGGCGCGCGTGTAGAGGGTTTGAATGGTGAGAAGCGTCCGGGAATGCGAATCATTTTTCCGAACTACCAGAATCTGCCTGCTGGAGACCGTGTAGATTTTTGGAACTACGATCCCGCAGGTGTGGGTTGGTACCTCTACGGCCATGGCACAGTCACACCTGATCGAAAACAGGTGGTTCCCGATCCCGGCGTTGAGTTGCAGAGCATGTACTGCATTTCGCTAATGAATAAGGGTGATGCTCCAGGGACAGGTCCGAACCCGTGTGATATCGCGCGCGATGGCGATCCAGTCCACCTGGACACCGGCCTCTTCGTTTATGAAGAGACCGACCTGCGGCTGCCCGACATAATTCCGCTCGAGCTCACGCGAAGCTATCGACCGAACGATTCTGTTCAGCGTTCATTCGGCATGGGCGGCAACAATCCCTACGACATGTACGTGTTCGGCGACACGTACAACTATGGCGAGATCATTCTTCCAAACGGAGGTCGAGTTCGCTTCGACAAGATTCCAAATAGCAGCCCGGCTGTTTATGAGCACACGTCCACTCCAACCCGCTGGTACAAAGCCACGATGACAATGATCACTGGAGTAGGTCCAAACGGGGCCTGGGAAGTGAAACTACCCGACGGCACACTCTTCCAGTTTGGAATCAAGGTTCTCTTCGGCGACATATTTGGTCCGCATGTCAGTATCACCGGACTCTCGGTCGTTCAGGATCGCCTTGGCAACAAAGTGACCATAAGCCGCGACAACGACTTTCGCATGTCGCGAGTGACATCCCCCAACGGTCGCTGGATCCAATTCGGATACATCGACACCTCGAAACGAATCGCCCAGGCCACCGACAGCGCCGGACGCACCGTTAGTTATTTGTACGATGCCAGTGGACGGCTTTGGAGAGTGACTGATGTCAATGGTGGAGTAACTGAATTCACCTATGACGCGAATCATCGGATGACTACCATCAAGGATCCGAAAAATGTCGTCTTCCTTACCAACGAGTATGACGCTAACGGGCGAGTATCGCGGCAAACTCTAGCGGACACTGGCGTCTACCAGTTTGCGTACACACTGAATGTTAACAAGGTTATTCAAACTGACGTCACCGATCCGCGCGGGAAGGTGCGGCGAGTCAACTTCAATGCCAGCGGTCAGCCCACTGCAGAAATACTTGCGCTCGGTACGCCGGAACAACAGAACTACACCTATGAACGTCAGGCCGGCAGCAATCTGCTTCTCAGCGTCACCGATTCTTTGGGCCGCAAGACCGCGCTGAGTTACGACAGCCTTGGGAATGTGACTGGCATTACCAAACTGGCTGACACACCGAATGCGGTCACGGCTTCTGTTACTTATCACCCTACGTTTGGCGAGATTACCAGCATCACCGATTTTCTAAACCATACGAAGTCGTTTGCCTACGACAGTAGCGGCAGGCTCGTTACCGTCACAGACGCGCTCGACAATCAGACGACGTACACTTACAACTCTGCCGGCCAACTTCTAACGGCAACTAATCCGCTTCAACAGACGACGACGTTCACTTATGACGGCGCCGATCTGGTCGCCATCACCGACGCTGCAGGTCGCACGATAACGCGCTACCTCGATACTGCGGGCCGCGTGGCTCGTCATACAAACGCACTCGGAAGTGTATCTCGCTACGAGTACAGCAATCTGGATCAGCTTGTTCGAATTACTGATCCGATGGCCGGCGTGACGGCGGTGGACCACGATCCGAATGGCAATCTTCTCAGCTTGACGGATGCGCGCAACAACGTCACCGGCTACACGTATGACAACATGGATCGCCTCATCACAACTCGTGATCCGCTCTCGCACGATGAAACTTATCAATATGATCTCAAGGGGAATCTCAAGCAGCTTACCGATCGCAAGGGCCAGATCAGAAATCTGAGTTACGATGCGTTGAATCGGCTTACGCAGGTCACGTACAACGACAGCTCGACCACGATTTACACTTATGATGCCGGTAACCGGTTGACGCAGATTGTTGACTCATTGTCCGGAACAATCACCTACACCTACGACGATCTCGATCGTGTAACCAGCGAGACAACGCCGCAGGGCAGCGTCAGTTATACCTACGATGCGGCAGGCCGGCGCACCAGCATGACGGTTGCGGGTCAACCAACCGTCAACTATTCATATGACAACGGCAACCGCCTGACGCAAATTACTCAGGGAACTTCAACAGTCACTTTTGGATACGACGCGGCCGGAAGACGAGCTTCTCTGACCTCGCCGAATGGTCTGGTTACGGAATACGCATACGACCCGGCTTCACAATTGATCAGCCTCACCTACAAACAGGGCGCTACTACACTTGGCGATCTGACGTTCGAATACGATGCCAATGGCCGTCGTACCAGAATCGGCGGTAGCTTTGCTCGCAGCGTATCGCCGCAAGCGTTGTCGCTGGCAAGCTACAACGCTGCAAACCAACAAGCTTCATTCGGCAGCCAAAGTCTTACTTACGATCTTAATGGCAATCTGCTGAGCGACGGCGTGAATAGTTACACCTGGGACGCGCGCAACCGGTTGGTTGCCATGAACGGCCCGAATCTCAACGCGAGCTTCCAATACGATGCTCTCGGCCGAAGAACAAGTAAGACCATCAACGGCGTGACCACGAGTTTTCTTTACGATGATGTGAATGTTGTTCAGGAGCAGTCGGCGCAGCTTGGAAACGCCAATATGCTGAATGGTGGCATTGATGAAGTCTTGATGCGCGCCGATTCGGCCGGGACCTGGCGTCACCTAAGCGATGGTCTTGGCAGCACGTTGGCAGTGACTGATGCTGCAGGCATGATCCAGAGTGAGTATTCGTATGGCGCGTTTGGTCAGACCGCCGTCAGCGGCGATAACAAAAACTCTGCTCAATACACCGGTAGGGAGAACGATGGAACCGGGCTCTACTACTATCGCGCTCGTTACTACTCGCCTTCACTGCAAAGGTTCATCAGCCAGGACCCGATCGGGTTTGCAGGTGGAGATGTCAATATCTACGCGTACGTCGGCAATGATCCGATTAACTTTACGGATCCCAGCGGACTCGAAAAGGCGATGGAGAAGATAGATGAGATGGACGACCCAAGCGCTGGTGGACTAATCAATCGCATCCGGAGCATTGGGGGTAGTTCTGGCGTCAAAGCATGGCTGAGAGCACCTCGAACTAGCGGCCCGAGTTCGGCAATAACTGTAGGTAGCACCAGGGCTCAGTCCATTCAACAAGCGGCACACATGTCGGCTAGTTCTGGGACAGCCCTCCACACGGGCACGGCCCCTCGCCCATCGTTACAGGTCTTTCGGTCTGGGCCTCCGGGGGCATCCGGCCCCATCCTCGACACCGGAACCAAGTTGCTAGAGCTTGGCCCTGAACTGTACAACACGCTGAAAATCATCGACTGCCGCAACCAGAAGCTTAATGAAGCGTTGCGGCATGCAACGGGACAACAATGAGCAGCGCGTCGTCCGCGCCCGCAATCCGGACGGGCACGGCCCCATACGGTTCTGCGGCACAGCTATTACGGCGTACTCCCATGGGGGGAACGAACGTCATCACTGGAGCCGGAGGCGCCTTGCTCGAAGTTGGTCCTGAACTCTACAACACCCTGCACATCATCGACTGCCGCAACAAGAATATTAATGACGTGTTGAGGCATTTGGGACAAATACCGTAACGGCTCAGTGCCGACACTTCGTTTGCAAACGAACTCTTGACACCCGGAGCCTCTCGCGTTGAAAGAGACTTAGGGAGATGTTGAGACGAAAAGCGAGAACCTGGAAGTAGGGAAGGAAAGGGAAATGTTTTCCGCGACCTCGGTAACAAAAACGCCGATGCCGATCAGGTCAAGGCTATTCTAGCCGCTTAGATTATCAAGGCGCTTGACCGTAATGGTCTCAACGTCCAAAGGGCGCAGGGTCGAACCAGGATTGCGGCAGCCGACTTCTCTCGCATCAGAAACGCGAACCTCGGTCGCTTCACAGTCGATCGTTTTGATGTCGATCATCAATCGCCTTGGTTCAAGAGTGGAGGTGAAAATCAAAGTGCGACGCGCTGAAAGGATCGCGCAACGGCGTACCCTCAAGGGTCTAGAAAGCATCGGGATTCGAGGTACAGCTTGTCCCGCAATTGTCCCGCAATGAGTTGCAAATAAGACTACAAAAGGCACGCTATGCACAGCAAGCACATGCGTCTTTCCTGAGCATTTTTGTAGGTATTCATAATGAATTGTTGCCCGCCTGACGATGATGGAGCCGCATACCAAAATTTCTTTTAATCAGGCGATTAATCTGCGAGAATCCTCACGACGTCTATTATCAAAGCCAACCCCCCGACTCACACAGCGTTGGACTGAGCCACCGAAGGTCGCGTCTGGGTTTACCTTGAATTCTCTTCAACGGCTCTGACCAAGCGTTTGTAAAGCCACTTTCTGGAGAGAGCCATGTCAATCGAAATCCTCACGGATACCGACAACAACGATCTCAGCAGCGAAATCGTAGCCATCCACGTAGCGTTGGTCCCAACGCCGACGGGCGCAGCGATCGTGTACTTCGGCACATCTGATCAGGCGTGGATCTTTGATGTTGATGCACTGGATCAGCCGCCCGTGCAACTTTCTACGAAGCCGGGTTGGTGGGCCTTCTGCTCGGCGCACGCGTTTCTGAATGACGGACGGTGGGTAATTGCGGGCGGCGTAGTCAATCAGAACGTCGAGCATCATGGCCACGAGGCTCACGATAGCGGCGAGCGTCGTTGCGAAATGTATTCGCCTCTCGCCGGTAGTTTTTCACCGATCCAAGATCTGAACTTCCAGCCTGGGGCCAATTACGGAGGTGGACGGTGGTATCCGACAGTGCTCACGGTAGCCAACGGCGAGGTCTTTGCGGTTGCCGGGCACCCCTTCTCCGGAATAGAGACCGCGTGGGACGACGAAGGGAACGCGACAGATTGGGACTTCACCGGGCACGACGATTACGTTTACGAGCAGGGCGAGGGGCCGAGACATAATAACAACACTCCCGAGCGTTACTCCCCTAACAAAGATAAGTGGATGCAGCTTACGGCGGAATCGACATCCAACAACAACCTGGGTATCGACGAGTATCCCAGGCTGCACCTCGCCCCCAGCGGTCACGTCTTCTTCTCGACCATTGCCAAGGAGAGCCTTCGCTTCTATGACCCCTACGCCGGCACATATAACGGAGTGACCGTCTCGGGAGGCAGCTCTGACTATCATCGCGGATCCGACTTCACCTCGGTCATGCTGCCAATTCTGCCAAGCGATCCCAATAACATCTGGGTCCTGGCTTGCGGGGCAGCGAGCACCGAAAAGATTAATATCAAGCCAAACGATCCCGCATGGGAGAGTGCTGGGACTCCGCCGCTGGCGAAAGCGCGTGTGCATTGCTCTGCTGTGTTGCTGCCTACGGGATCCGTTTTCCTAAATGGCGGCGAGGTGGAGGGTGGACCACTCCTTCCTCCGGCCGAGCTCTATCATCCGCCAATTGACTGGGGCGCGGGGCTGTACGTGTCCGGTGAAGGCGAATGGGAGGAAATAGAAACGCCTCTGGTTAAGCGTGGTTATCACTCGGTCGCACTTCTCATGCCCGATGGAAGAGTTTGGATCGCCGGCTCGACCTGGTCTGACTGGACGCAGGGCGAGACCAGGATGGAAACCTACACGCCGCCTTACATTGTCGCGGGGCGCGTGAGGATTGAGGAGGCGCCGCCTTCCGTTGGGTATGGCGCCCAGTTCCGTGTCAGGCTGTCGTCATCCACGAACATCTCGCGCGTTGTGCTTATCCGGTGCGGGTCGATGACGCACGCGTTCGACGCCGACCAGCGTTACATCGTGTGTACCTTCGGTCAAGACGACGATCTGCTTTTCGTCAATGCGCCCGAAGGACCCGGAATCGCTCCACCAGGCAACTACATGTTGTTCGTGCTTGATTCGACGATGGTGAATGGGCACGGCCGTCCGTGCGAGCGCGCAGCTATCCTAAGGGTCTGCGATCAGGAGTGTCTGCCTGTCAACAATCGTAGCACCTACAGCAAACTTGAAGTGGACGCGCTGAAGGGCAACGACGGCGCGGCCGTCTTCGCTGACTCGGTCTGGCTGTTCCTCGAGAACTACCGGCCCCACGAAGCGAATCACCCGACCGTGCCCACGCTAACTGTCTTTTGGGATTCGGGTGGCGGTGCGGAGATAGATCCGGATCTTTTCCGGTTGGAACCGCAGAACCCCTGGCTCGAGGACGACACGCTTCCACCCGACAGAGCACAGCGTTTCACTCTGCGTTACGACGTGCGAATCCATGAAGACGCGTACGACGACGTTAACGTAGAGCGGGACATCTTCGTGCGCTGGGACTTCGGCCACTTTATTTGCAGCACAACCCTGCAGCTCACCACTAAGCCGAACCCGTTCATGGTTGACGTCGCCGGCGGCAACGTACATTGGTTGTCCACGGATCTGCGCGTCTTCAACGTCCGCGCCGGTGTGCCACCACCCGCCGGAGCGCCCGCGCTCGACAACAACGAAGCCCCTCTCGACTATCTACAGAAAGTGCTCGGCCAGTACAACGGCGCCGATCACAATTCGAGCCATCCGTTCCTGGACCTCGAAGATGGCCAGGAGGCTTCTGCCCTCGAACTGCGCACATCAATCGGAGGAAAGGCTGTCTACAACTTCGCGATTGCCAAGGTGCGCTACCTGGCGCTGGGACAAGACGCCGACGACGTGCGCGTCTTCTTTCGAATGTTCAATACCGTGGGGACAATGCTTGAATTCAACACCAGCACCACGTACCGCCGAGACAAGACAGGCGCGAACGCAGTCCCGCTACTCGGTCACTTCGGGCCCGTGCTTGTATCCATCCCGTTTTTCGAGAACCCGCGCGTGACGCCGGGCGAGAAGATGATCGAGCAGCCCCCCGACACGGCTCGGACCATTCCCGCCACCGGAGCGGAGTCGGTGCAGTACTTCGGCGCGTGGCTCGACATCAACCAGACGGACCCGCACATCCCGGCCACGTGGGTGGATGATGGCCCCTTCAACGAAATAATTCCGTTTGATAACCCACAGTCGATAATGGCCCTCGTACGCAACTATCACCAATGTCTGATCGCAGAAGTCCACTTCGCAGAAGACCTGATTCCCGACGCCAACACTGCGGCTCCCGGCACGCCGGCAAACAACGATAACCTCTCGCAGCGCAACCTCGCGTGGGTTCCGGTAGGCAATCCCGGCGCGGCCGCAACACGCACAGCGCAGACAACGTTCATTGCTCGTCCCTCTGGGAACACAGCCAAAGACTTGCTCATGCCTGTGTCGATCGTCCCCCACGGACAGGTGATCTCCACGCGAAGGCTCAGACGCCGCAGTCCCGACGAGCTTATATTCGACGGCAGGAAACTCCCACGCGGCTCGCGCGTTACGGTTTACATGCCCGACATTGATGCGGACGAGGTCATAAACCTGGCGACACGAAGGTCGAGTCCGGTCAAGCTTTCTCGGATTGATGGGAACACATTGTCGTTTGAATTGCGGCACGTTGCTTACCTGCCACTACCGGGCGCCCGCACTACTCCGATCCTCGGGCTGCTTTCCGTTGAGCTTCCTGCCGGGATAAACAAGGGCGAGCGATATCGTCTCGTCGTGCACCAGTTGTCAGGGGCAAAGATGCGGGTGATCGGGACGTTCCAACTCGAAGTGCCGGTCTTTCAAGAGGCGGAGCTTCTCGATGGCGAAAGCATCAAGCTCTCGCTGCTCCGTTGGGTTTTCACGCACATCTCAGCCGGCGACCCGTGGCATCCGGTCTTCAAGCGTTACTTGGGTGAAATCGCCGACCGCGTTCAGGGATTTGGTGGCGACCCCGACCTCGTAGGACCATCGCCAAAGGGCGATGCCTATCCGGGAGGTGGTGGTCAGGTGCCTCAGCAAGATGAGGACAAGGACGAAGAAAAGGAAAAAACAGAGACGTGGAAGAAGTTCTTGGAATGGTCGTGGACTTCCGTCGGCTGGTATCGCAAGAGTCTCGTCTGGCTGGCCACTGCAATACTGGCGATCTTTTTCTTGAGATGGACGGCAACCCCCACGCCCGCTTTAACGCCATTAGAGACTGGTCTCTTAATAGTGGCGCTGCTGGGGATGGCGCTGACAATCCTATTCGGCGTTATTGGGTGGCACGCTGCAGTGCAGTGGGCCCACGCAGCGGCAGAGGAATCAAACCCCAACCTGATGGATCCGGATAAAAAGATCTTCTGGCACAAAGAAAAACTGAAGTGGCACAACTTACGACGTCTATGCGACACGTTGATTCTGATCACATTCCTTGTTGGGATCGTCGCATTGACCCTTTACGTGCTGTCGAGGTTGTTGTGAGATGGCGCTGCGAGAAAAGCTTGAAAGCTCTCGCTCGTCGGATGACGCACCAGAGACGGGCCAAAAATGAGAGCGAGTCAAAGCGTTCTCTGGTATTGAACGTTCAGCACGCTTGAAACTCGATCGTCTTGAAGCCGCCACTTCAATATTGGATCTGGCTGCGTTGCCCGGTAATCGATTTGAAGCGCTAAAGGGAAAACGCAACGCGCAGTACAGCATACGGGGAAAAAACCAATGGCGCGTGTGTTTTGAATGGCCTGACGGGTCGCCGGGGCTAACCAATGTGGAAATTGTTGACTATCACTAAGTAGGAAGGCTTTATGCCAATAACAGCGATACATCCCGGCGAGCACTTGGCCGAAGAATTGGAGGGACTAGGGATGAGCGCCACTGAATTGGCGCGACAGCTAAAGGTGCCAACGAACCGTATTACTGGGATTCTCAATGGCCAGCGCGCCATCACCGGTGACACGGCGTTACGCTTGGGCCACTTCTTTGGTACCAGTCCGCAGTTCTGGCTCAATCTCCAAAGTCTGTACGAACTGCGGTTGGCTGATCAGAAGGCAGGAAAAGCAATTAAGATTCTTCCAACACTGAAAAAGCAAGCACCAGCTCACCCATGATTGATAATTACGATCTCACCCATAGTTTCTCGTTGTCATTTCTTAGTTTCCTGACCGAATTGGTCGGATAGAAGAGGAAAGAAAAGAAAAGGCCCGTTATTATTGGGGTTTCTTTTTGGTAAAGCTAACGCCACAGATTTACCCCACTACCTAATCGCTTAGTGGTAAGGATGGCCCATCAGTCTTTGCTGCTGAGTTGAATCCTCAACTCAAGAAACACGGTTTCCTGGCGGTATCCCAATCACTAGCCAGCCCGAAATCACCCCTTTTCCAGAGCTTAACAGATGAAAGTTTGTAAGCCGTAAAGTGTGCATAAGCCAGCCCTTTCGAGTAAGATGCCAAGGTAATTTGGCCGCGAGCTGTCAGTAATAAAATATTGAGGGCGCTCGATAATTCACCGTCAAGCACCCTTACTTAGTCCAGTCCCTGGCTGGACTCTGTCCCATCATTTGTTCGCAAGTTTCCCTGAACCGAGTCAATGATTGCTGAATCCATCGCGCACTATCGGATAATCGAAAAGCTGGGCGCAGGCGGGATGGGTGAAGTCTATCTGGCGCTTGATACCAAGCTCAATCGCAAAGTCGCAATTAAAGTTTTGAAGGCGGACGCGATTGCCGAAGTAACCCTCAGGAAGCGGCTAGTCAGAGAAGCTCAAGCCGCAGCCAAGTTGGACCACCCCAACATCTGTGCCATCTACGATGTCAACGAAACAGAGTCGCTCACCTATATCGTGATGCAATACATCGAAGGTGAAACGCTCGCGGACAAGATGGACCGCAAGGCGCTATCAATCAGCGCTTTCCTCGCTATGGCAGAGCAGGCTGCCGAAGGACTCGCTGAGGCCCACAGATACGACATTGTTCACCGCGATATCAAACCGCATAACCTGATGATAACGCCGCGTGGACAGCTGAAGATCCTGGATTTCGGCCTGGCTAAGCTAATGCGCCCGGACGATGACGTGGACCGTGACGCCTCAACTGCCACCCTCTTGAGTACGCCCGGCCATATTATCGGCACCATGCCTTATATGTCGCCGGAGCAGGTACAGGGCGAGCCGCTTGATGCAACCAGCGACATCTTTAGTCTCGGCGTGACCTTCTATGAAGTGCTGGCTGGAAAGCACCCTTTCAAAGATAAGAGCACTGCCATCACGATGTCGCGAATCCTGCTGAGCGAGCCAATACCGACAGAGCAATTTCAAACTCAAGTTTCGCCTGAGCTACAGGCCCTCTTGAACAAGATGCTTTGCAAAAACAAAGCGGAGCGGTATCAAAGCGCCGACGAGTTGCTAACCGACTTAAAACAACTGCCCACCAAACTCACGGCCAACGACACTCAGCCAATCAGCACTACCATCAAAGAGGTCTCAGCGATCACGCCGCAGGAAAACGTGGCAGACCGCATTTTCAACCAAGCCCAACGGCATAAATGGACCGTCCTGGCGTCAGTAGTAGCACTTGTTCTGTTAGTGGTTTTTGCTACCCGATGGCTCACGGCTGAGCGGCTCGACTCCTTAGCGATCTTGCCATTTAGTTATGCGTCCAACGATCCCCAATTCATGGCTAATCCGGACCGCGAGTATCTCAGCGACGGCTTTACCGAGAGCATCATTAACCACCTTTCTCAATTGGCGAACTTGAGAGTAATCGCACGAAGCTCGGTCTTTCGCTACAAGGATAAGAACCTCGACCTTGAGACGATCGGGCGTGAATTGGGTGTGCGTGCACTGCTGACCGGGCAGATCAAACAAGAGGGCGACGAGTTAAGGATCTCTGTTCAGCTGATCGACGTTCAAGGTAACCGCCAGATTTGGGGCGACATGTATCAGCGAAAAATCGCCGATATCCAGACTGTCCAAAATGAAATTGCCAGGAACGTTTCCGACAAACTCCGCTTGAAATTGACGGGGGCGGATGAGACCCAATTGTCCAAGACCGACACCCAAAGCGGCGAGGCGTACGAAGCCTATTTGAAGGGGCGCTATCACTGGAACAAGCGCACGGAAGAGGGTTTCAAACAGGCGACTACTTTTTTTCAAGAAGCGATTGTTAAAGATCCAAATTACGCGTTGGCCTATACCGGGCTAGCGGATTGCTACACGCTCCGAAGTGATTATGGCTTCCTGGCTCCCCAGGAGGGTTACGCTTTAGCGAAGGGCGCCGTAACACTGGCACTCAAATACGATGACACTCTCGCCGAGGCGCACACATCGCTGGCCTCCATCAAGGCCGTTACGGAGTGGGATTGGCAGGGAGCAGAGAATGAGTATCGCAGGGCGATTGAGTTGAATCCAAAGTATGCCACCGCGCGCCATTGGTATGCGGCACAGTTGTTGGTGCAAGGCAAGCTGGATCAGGCCCTTCAGGAGATCAAAAAGGCCCAGCAACTGGATCCTCTTTCGCTTGGCATTAACAAAGACTTCGCAGTCATACTTCTTTATGCGCGCGATTATGACAAAGCCCTGGAACAGTGCCGGAAGACTCTGGAGATCGAGCCAAAGTTTCGCGTGATGTCCACTTACATTGCGCAGATCTATCAACTGAAGCAGAAGTACTCGGAGGCGGCGGCTGAACTCGAAAAGGCACATGCGGCAGACCCCGACGATGGCGAGATCACATACGCGCTAGCGCAGGCATATGCCCTGATGGGCCGGAAAGACGAGGCGCGAAAGATATCAGAGCAGTTGAATCAACCGGGGAAGCAAAACCTGTATCTTCCAAAAGAAGCGGCTTACCTTCATGCGTTGCTAGGTGATAAAGAACAGGCGGTGGCGGTCTTACAAAAAGCTGCCGACGATCACTATATGCCCGTAGCGGAAGTGAAGATGGACCCGCGCCTGGATGATCTGCGGAAAGACGCGCGCGTAGTCGAGCTCCTGCGGAAGATCCGTCTCTCGGAATAAGGTTGGGACAAACTAGACGCTTTTGTAAACAATTGAAGACCGCGAAAATGACCCGTGGAATGGGCACTGTCGCGGTCTTGAATAGGAGAATTGGCTGGGCTTAAAGCTCGGCTATTTCTTTTTCGCAGCCTTCTTCTTTGCGGCTTTCTTTGGGGCGGCTTTCTTGGCGGCGGCTTTCTTTTTGGCCTTCTTCTTAGGCTCGCCGCCTTTTAGTATTCTAGATCCGTCTTCTCCCATGGTGAGTTTCCTTTCTGTTCTGATTGTGGGGGGTCCGAAATCTGCAACAGCAGCTTTGGACCAATCTTAAAACCGAGGGCACTGTATATAAGTTTTCTTCCAAGCTGTCAATAACTTAAGCAGTAGATCGTAATCAATATGAGTGTGGATAAACGATCTGGTTCGAATCGACACTGCAGTACGACCAGCGCAAAGGCTCCAAGGAGGCGCCTTTGCGCAGGGTCGAACTGACGTCACTTAGACTTCCCGATGACCAAAAGACGAGATCAGACCAGCACCGAGGGATCAATCAAGCGGGGGCTGGATTTCATCTATCGCCTGGCGCGCACTCCAGAAGGCTTTGATAGTTATGGGAGCTTGTTGGTCTGCTGCTTCGCGCTCATAGGCGCTACTTCGCGTGATGTGGACTTACGCGAGCTGGCAAGGTCACGGGCGCGAAGACTTGCCAACCGGTGGGGTCGCGCGTACCAGCGGGTCCCAACGGATGCAGGGCCGGATCTTATTCTCGACTTTCTATTAGTCCGCTACGCGCTCAGTCGCATTGGTTTAAGGGATGTCGCGCTGAACGCGCAAATCCGCGCTGCCGCCAAAAG
>DASQKG010000130.1:0-41649 GCA_035630655.1 Pyrinomonadaceae bacterium | reverse complement strand
TCGACGCACCGTATTGGGCGAACAACTTACGGAAGCCGGTACAGTTTGTGGGGGCGATCGAAGCGCTGCTGGAAGCCGGCTTCCGAACATTCTTGGAAATCAGTGCGCACCCGTTACTGTCAGGAAACGTGCGTGAGATCCTGAAGCACCGCGGCGTTGAGGGCACGGCGGTGTCGTCGTTACGCCGCGATGAGGATGAACGGTCGACGCTGCTCACTGGACTTGCCACGTTGCACTGTCTGGGCCAGCCCATCGACTTCGCATCGCTCTATCCTGACGGTGGCCGCGTTGTGTCGCTGCCGACTTATGCATGGCAACGAGAACGACATTGGGTGGAACCGGCGAAGACGGAGGCAACTACGGCCAGGGATTTGCGCGCTGTGCCGGCAAGAGAGCTTCCAGGCCAACCTGATCATGCCGCTACCGCTCCGGCCGAAAGTGAAGACTCCGCTGCCCGACTCTACTTTCATAATGGCTGGGAAAGAGCTTCGCTCGATGCGCAGGCAGCTCACCAAATGGTCGCTGGCTCAATCCTCATTCTGGGCGCAAACGATGAGATTCTGAATCACGCTCGCGGCTTCCTGTCGGCAGAAAACACGCCAGTTGTTCTAGTCAAGCCGGGCCAAGGTTATCGAGACCTCGGCGGTCTGACTTATGAGATTAACCCACAGCGGGCAGAGGATTATCGGCAGTTGGCCCAGGAACTAGCGCTGCAAAACCTGATGCCTGGGAGAATCGTTTACTGGTGGTCCGAGCAAAGCTTTCCCGAGGATCAGAGTGCGATGCAGGTGCATCTGGAGCGAAGCGTTTACTCGGTGCTCTATCTCACTCAGGCGCTTGTGGACCAGAGATCGGCTGCTGATATTCGACTGTGGTATGTCTATCTGACCAGTCAGGCTGAGGTGCTGCCCCAACATGCGGCCCTGAGTGGCTCCTTCAAAACAATTCGCCAGGAAAATCCCAAGCTCATCTACAAAACGGTTGAAATTCGCGCTGAGGTAGGGAAGTCCTCTACAACGGATGCAGCCAGTGTTTGGGAACTAATGTCACGTGAAGTACGCGAAACTCGTGACGATGAGTTCGAAATTCGCCACGAAGGAGAGTTGCGTTACGCGCGGTATCTGCGACAGGTCGAGCTTGAAGATAAGGCGCAACCGGCAACGCCTAAGTTGCCGCTGAAGATGGGAGGCGTGTACCTGATTACCGGCGGCGCGGGTGGACTGGGACTTCTCTTTGCCGAACATCTGGCGCGACAACAACGAGTGAAGCTCGTACTCACGGGCCGCTCGCCTCTCAACGCCGATAAAGAGGCGAAGCTCAACCAACTTAGGACGCTGGGCGCGGAAGTCATCTACGCTGCAAACGACATCTCGCAGCGTGATCATGTAGTGACGCTTGTCAATGAAATCAAATTACGTTTTGGCGCCATCAACGGAGTCCTTCATGTTGCGGGCGTCCTCGAGCGCACGTTCCTGTCTAAGAAGCGACGCGAAAATGTCGCATCGGTGCTCTTTCCGAAGGTATTCGGTACGCTGCATCTCGATGAAGTCTTGAAGGATGAACCGCTGGATTTCTTCATCCTCTTCTCCTCTATCTCCGCCGTGAAGGGTTATGAAGGGTTGTTCGATTACGCCTACGGGAACAGCTTCATGGATCATTATGCGGAGCGGCGGGAAAACCTGCGCACGGCGCGACAACGTTTTGGGCGCACCGTGTCAATCAACTGGTCTCTCTGGCAGGACGGCGGGATGAAACTCGCGCCGGCAGAGGCTGACTTGTTTCTCGAACAGACTGGCCTCGAAGTTCTTACCGCACGCGAGGGAACCAAACTCCTCGACGTATGTGCGACGCAGTCTCAGGTGCATCAATGCCTGGTAGGCTACGGAGATCCAGTGAAGTTCTCTGACTTCCTCAATCCGGTTTCAGCGCAAACGCTCACGAGCACTGAGACGGTGGCTATGGCAGGTGAAAGCGCCTCGGCGCACTCGATGTTGAATGTCGATGCAAATGTCTTACGAGAGAAAATTGAAGTTTTCTTGAAGAGTAAATTGGCCGAGGTAACGGGCTTACCGGTCGATGAATTTGATGCACAAGAAAGGTTTGTCGCCTACGGCATCGACTCGGTCATCGTGCATCGCTTCAACGCCAAGATTGCCAAAGACCTCGGGCCTGTGTCGAAGACGCTGCTTTTCGAGAATAGGAATCTCGAGGAGTTGACAAACTACTTCGCCGCTAATCACAGCGCTACCTTCGTCAAACTCTTTGGGTTGGAAACTAAACCCGAGCCGGAAAATGAAGCGGTAGAAGAAGTGAAAGAGGTGCCGGTTGCCTCCGCAAATATTTCCCACGAAACGAGTGCTCACAATCAAAATGGCGCGGAGCCGGTTGGAGATGACGACATCGCGATTATCGGCGTCAGCGGTCGCTACCCGCACGCACGAAATTTGGATGAATTTTGGGAAAACCTCAAGACGGGCGCCGACTGCATTGACGAGATCCGAGGCGACCGTTGGGATTATCGAAAATTCTACGACCCCAATCCCGAAAAAAGTAGTGAAGGCAAAACTTACTCAAAGTGGGGCGGCCTGCTCGAGGACGTAGACAAGTTCGATCCCCTCTTCTTCAATCTCTCAACCAAAGAGGCCCAGTCGATGGATCCGCAGGAGCGGCTCTTCCTGGAGACTGCCTGGACCGCGTTTGAAGATGCCGGATATAGCCGAACCGCTCTACGTGAGTACGTGGAGAGGATGAGTGGCGCGGATGTTGGAGTATTCGTAGGGTGCACCAGCAATACGCACATGCTGCTCGGGCCAGCCGAATGGGACGCGGGCAATTACACACTGCCGCTGTCAATGACCTGGTCAATCGCCAATCGAGTCTCCCATGTTCTGGACCTTCACGGACCAAGCATGCCGATCGACACCGGTTGTGCCTCATCACTCACGGCGATTCACCTGGCTTGCGAGAGTCTAAAACGCGGGGAATGCAGCATGGCTTTAGCCGGTGGTGTGAACCTCGTACTCCATCCTTCGAAATTCTTCTATCCGTCACAGTATCGGATGCTGTCGCCGACTGGAAGATGCCGCGCCTTCGGTCAGCAAGCAGACGGCATCGTCCTCGGGGAGGGAGCGGGTGCGGTGGTGCTGAAACCGCTGCGTGACGCAGTCCGGGACGGGGATCAGATCTACGCCATCATCAAAGGCACTGCGAGCAATCATGGCGGTCAAGTGCATGGCTATACCGTGCCTAATCCGCATGCACAGGCCAGTCTGATTCTTCAATCGTTGAAGAGGGCGAACATAGACGCGCGCACGGTCAGTTGCATTGAAGCACACGGCACGGGAACGTCGCTCGGAGACCCGATTGAAGTGTCGGGCCTAACGAAAGCTTTTCGCGAATATACGGCGGACAAACAGTACTGCGCGCTCGGCTCGGTTAAATCGAACATCGGCCATCTGGAAGGAGCGGCCGGCATTGCCGGGCTGACGAAGCTTCTGCTGCAATTACGGCATCGTCAGCTAGCTCCTTCGGTCCATGTCGAAACACTCAACCCCGATATTAACTTCGAAGAAACACCTTTCTATGTTCGAAGCGAGCTGACGGAATGGAAACGTCCAGTCGTTTTTGAGAGTGGTGAATCGAAGACGTTCCCCAGACGCGCTGGCGTAAGTTCGTTCGGTGCCGGCGGTTCAAATGCGCACGTGTTGCTCGAAGAGTCTGAGGACTACCCGACAGTGGCAGCTCCGATCGCTGACTCGCATCTCTTACTGCTCTCGGCCAGAAGCGACGAGCGGTTGCGCGTTTATGCCGGCAACCTGGCCAGCTTCCTGGAGAACCAGCAGGCTGCTGCCCTAGACGGACCCCCTAATTGTCACCAGCTCGCAGACATCACATATACCTTGCAGGTCGGCCGTGAGCCGTTCGAGGAACGACTGGCCATCCTGGGGCGCAGCCACGAGGAGCTGGTTGAAAAACTAAGAGCCTTCCTGCGCGACGAGCCGACGACGAATGAAGTCCAACGCGCCACTGCCGGCAGGAACAGAGCAAGTACGGGAGAGCGAAAAGAGCAGGCGGAAAGCATTGCCGGTTGGCTGGAGCGAGGGCAATTGCCGATGTTGATGGAAGCATGGTTGCAGGGTGCGGAAATCGACTGGAGACGCCTGTCGCAGAATTCTCAGCGACGAATTGTCGCCCTCCCAACTTATCCGTTTCTCAGGGAACGCGTGTGGATTCATGATCGAGAAGTGCTTTGTGAAGGGCCGGGGGCTGCTCCGAGTGTTTCCCTTCGACCCGCTCTCCATCCGTTGATTGACAGCAACGAATCGACGCTGTCAGAACAGCGCTTCAAAAAACTCTTAACGGGCGATGAATTTTTCCTGCGCGACCACCGAGTCGGCGAGCATTTGGTTTTGCCGGGAGTGGCTATCGTGGAGATGGCACGCGCCGCCGGGGAAATGGCTGCTGAGCGAAGAGTACAGAAGATCAAGAATATAGTGTTTAGCAGTCCAGTCAGCGTTGGCAGCGAGCCGAAAGCGTTCTACGTTGGCTTGCAGCCGGACGGTGATGCAGTGGATTTCCAGGTCTATAGCCAGGCACCAAACGGCCAGAGAACAACTCACACACAGGGCAAGCTCGTCTACGAATTACAGGCAGCAGCCGCGAGTGAGCCTCAGTGCATCGACATCGAAGCCATTCGAAAGAGATGTCCGGATAGAGTCAACGGGGCTGACGGTTACGCGGTACTCCACGATCTGGGCTTGCAGTTGGGGGCGAGTTTTCAGCCAAACAGTGAAATCTATTGCAACGATACCGAAGCCATTTCACGGCTCGAATTGCCGGTCCATCTCAAGGATGACTTTGACGCCTTCGTGCTCCATCCAACGCTGATGGACGGTGCACAGCAGATTTCAGGTCTTACGAAACTGCTCGGCAAAGAAGATCGCATTCGCGTCCCTTATGCCGTTGGTGAAATCGAAATCCTGAGGCCTCTGACGCAAGTATGTTATGCACACATTGCGCTCACCGGGGGCCATGATGCGCTGCGTTCGGAAAACAGGAAATTCGATATCCGGCTGGCAGATGAGACAGGGCAGGTGCTGGTCACTATCAAACGATTTCAAACCAGAGAGTTCATCACGAAGTCGTCCTCGCAAATTGTAGCGCCTGAAGCCGAGCCTTCAGACCATTCAACGCCGGAGCCTTTCTATTTTCAGAGCCGATGGTCGTCGTCAAACCTGCCCAATGCACGCGGACGACAACTGAATGGAACGATTCTGCTTTTTGATACCGGCGATGAAGTGCGAGACGCGTTGCGTGCTCGTTTGCAGGAAGGATCCACTGCAAGAGTCAATGTCATTCTCGTCAAGCCGGGGAAAAGTTATCGCAGCTTCGGAGACCAGGGCTACACGATCGACGCGCACAACCCGGAAGACTATCGACAACTGCTCGAAGGATTGCAGAGTCGGGATCGATTACCTGACAGCATCATTCACCTTTGGTCGCAGGGTTCCTTCAGTTCCGAGAGCCAGGCGTTGACAGCTCAACTCGGTGAGAGCATTTATTCGATCTTCCATCTCAGTAAGGGGCTCTTGCAGCTCAGCCTTAGTAAACAGGTCCAGTTGCTGTACGCATATTCCAGCAGCGAGGACAAACCGCAGCCCCAGTATGCCGCCGTGGCAGGATTCCTGAGTACGCTTCTGCGAGAAAGTCCGAAATTAGTTTGCAAGTCACTGGAGTTCCGAAAAACACTTCAATCGTTGGATCTTCCAACAACCTTCCACATGGAGGCGTTTCAGTTGGCCGAAGTATTAAGCGAGGAGTTGCGTTCAGACGACCCGACTAGTGTGGAGATTCGCTACGAAGATGGAAAGCGCCAAGTGCATCGTTTGGAGGAAGTGCATCGCGAAGATCTGTCTCGAACATCCCACAACACTGCGAGCACTGGGCTGAAGGAGCAGGGCGTTTGCCTCGTGACCGGCGGACTTGGCGGTCTGGGGCTGATCTTTGCTGAATATCTGGCAAGGAGTGTCAAAGCGAGACTGGTGCTGACGGGCCGCTCGGACATTCGTCCTGACCAGGAGGCCAAACTCGGTGAATTGCGAGCCGCAGGTGCGGAAGCAATCTACTTCAAAGCTGACGTCTCCCGCCGGGAAGACGTCGCGGCCCTCGTCGCCGGCGCCAAAGCTCGTTTCGGGTGTATTGACGGTGTCATTCACAGCGCCGGCGTGACACGAGATGCTTTCGTGCGGAATAAGACGCGCGCCGAAATCGAAGCCGTCCTGGCGCCCAAAGTGTTCGGCACAATCTATCTTGATGAAGCATTAGCTGATGAGCCTCTTGATCTCTTCGTAATGTTCTCTTCCACGACCGCGTTGCTCGGTCAAATCGGACAGAGCGATTACGGATATGCCAACCGCTTTATGGATCACTTTGCCGTGTGGCGTGAAACGCAACGCACCGCAAACAGGCGCCACGGAAAATCTCTCTCAATTAACTGGCCTCTCTGGCGCGACGGTGGAATGCACCTTAACGAACACGCCGAGGAATTACTTTTTACATCGACTGGAATGAAGGCCATGACGACCGAAGCTGGAGAACAGGCATTCGAGCGCGCTTTGGCTTTTGAGCAGAGTCAACTGTTCGTCATAGATGGTGAACGCACCAGGATTGACAAGGCGCTTAACGTGAGCAGCGAAATCCCAGCAGGCCTGCAACAGGCGGTCACCGGGCCTGAGCCGCGTTGGGACGAGCAACTGTTACCTTTGCTGCAAAGAGATTTGGTGAAAACCGTATCCGCCCTGCTAAAAATTTCCGAGACGCGCATCAGTCTCGATAAGAACCTTAGCGACTATGGGTTTGATTCCGTCAGTCTCGTTGAATTTTCAAACCAACTGAACCGCAAGTATCAACTGGAAATCACGCCGGCAATTTTCTTTGAGTATTCTTCCCTGAACACTTTCTCCAAACATCTTCACGAAGAATATAACGAAACCCTGGCGCGTCATTACCGGATCAGCCCCACCACCGCCGAGACCATCAAAACGCTGGAGTCTGTTCCCACCGCCTTGAATGATGCTTCGTTGCTGGTGAGCCGTTTACGGCCGGCTGCGGCACCGCGCGCTTTTGTGCGTGAGGCTGAGCCCTCAGCTGTTAGCGAGAATGGTGCTACAACCACCAAAGAGCCGATTGCCATCATCGGCATGAGCGGACTCATGCCTCAGTCGGAAGACTTAGAGGCTTTCTGGCACCATCTTGAGGAAGGGCACGACCTTATCACGGAAATTCCAAGCCAACGTTGGGACTGGAAAGCTTACTTCGGCAATCCTACTGAAGAGGCCAACAAGACGAACATCAAGTGGGGCGGCTTCATCGACGATGTCGACAAGTTTGACGCGCGTTTCTTCGGCATCTCGCGGCGCGAAGCCGAGTTCATGGATCCACAACAAAGAATCTTTCTGGAAACCGTTTGGAAGGCTATTGAGGATGCCGGCTATAAAGCATCGGAACTTGCTGGTCGAAAGATCGGTGTGTTCGCAGGAGTAGCCGGATTAGATTACGGCGAATTGATGCGCGACAGCGGAGTCGACATTGAAGCCTATTCCACCACCGGAGTTTTCCACTGCATCCTGGCCAACAGAGTCTCGTATCTGCTCAACATAAACGGGCCGAGCGTGCCTGTTGATACCGGATGCTCAAGCGCGTTGGTAGCGATCAGGCAGGCCATCGAAGCGATGTGGAGCGGCAGTTGTGAGATGGCAATTGCCGGAGGCATCAACGTGCTGCTCAGTCCGTCAGTCTTCATTTCATTCAGCAAGGCCGGAATGCTCAGCGTGGACGGCAGATGCAAGACATTCGATAAGGCCGCTAACGGTTATGTCCGCGCCGAAGGAGCGGGCGTGGTGATCCTCAAACCACTGAGCAGGGCGATTGCCGACCACGACAATATTCACGCCATCATTCGTGGCAGTGCCGTCAATCATGGAGGCAGAGTCAATACGCTGACTGCTCCAAATCCGAATGCGCAAGCGGAGTTGATCAAGAGCGCGTTTGCAGAAGGCGACATTGATCCGGCCACGGTGAGCTACATGGAAGCACATGGCACTGGCACAAGCCTGGGCGATCCAATCGAGATCAATGGTTTGAAGAAGGCTTTCCGAGAGATGTTTCAGAAAAGCGGCCGCCCTGTGCCGGAAAGACCATTCTGCGGTATCGGTTCAGTAAAGACGAATACCGGACATCTCGAGACGGCCGCCGCGATGGCAGGGATTTTCAAAGTAATTTTGGCGATGAAGCATCACAAAATCCCCGCCAGTATTCACTTCAATGAAATCAATCCCTATATTGAACTGGAAAACTCACCACTTTATCTCGTAACCAAAACGAGCGCGTGGGAGCGTCAGATAGATGTTAATGAGCGCGAGCTTCCTCGACGAGCGGGGGTGAGCTCCTTCGGCTTTGGCGGCGTGAGCGGTCATCTCGTGCTCGAAGAATTTATCTCTGGTCCAGATGAAGGTAGCGAAGCAAGCGAGGTTGCGTGTGAGCCTCAAATCATCGTGCTCTCTGCGCGAAATGAAGAACGCCTAAAGGTCTGTACTGCTCGATTGGCGGAGTTTCTGGACGGCGAACGTGAGGACGCAACAGAACCTCGCGCGGCGCTTCCCGCGGACGGAAACTTGTTGCCGCTCGTGCAGCAGGAATTGCTGCGTACGGCCGCAAGCGTCATCGACGTCGACGAGAAAGATATTTATCTGGACGAATCCTTTACCGAGTGCGGCTTCGATCCGGTTCACCTGACTCGATTGGCCGAGCGCGTTAGCGAACTGTACGACCTCGCTGTGTCCTCGACCAGCTTGCTTGAGTATCAGAGTTTGGGAGCTCTCGCAGCTCACCTCTGGGATGAGTACCGTGATCGCCTTGCCTCCCACTTTCGGGCACGCCATGAGAGAGAGCGCCAACGACCATCTCTCGCCGACGTCGCTTTCACCTTACAGATCGGGCGTGAAGCAATGTCTGAGCGGCTCGCGTTTGTCGCGGGAAGCATGGATGAACTCATCGCAAAGTTGAGGGCCCACACCCAGGAGAAGAGTGAGAGCGAGCACCTCTACAAAGGCAATGTCGAGAGCAATAGCTCGCCTCTCGAACTCGTGCTGGGTGGCGACGAGGGCGCCGAATTCATACAGATGCTCATGCAGAGCCGAAATCTGCAGAAGCTGGCGCAACTCTGGGTTTCCGGTGTGAATGTGGATTGGAAAGCGCTACGTCAGCAAACGACTGCCCACCGCATTTCACTGCCGACCTATCCTTTTGCCAAAGATCGGTACTGGTTCCCCCAAACCACTCGCAAGGCCGAACCGACAAACACCGCGGCGTTGCACCCGTTGATTGATAAACTTGATCTCAGTCTCAGCTTGCACGGCGGACTCGTTTTCAATAAGACCTTGAAGGGCACCGAACTGATCGTTGCTCAACACAATGTTGGTGGTCAGCTCGTTCTGCCGGGCGTCGCCCATCTCGTAATGGCGCTGGCGGCGGTTTCCAATATTAAGGAGACGCGCGGCTTTGAAGTGAACCGCGTGCTCTGGCTGCATCCGCTCGTCGTCGAAGGTGAGAGCCAGGAAGTGCGCCTGGTGCTTCGAGAAGAGAATGGGACGCTGCCATACGAAGTGCAATCGGGCAGTGAGTCCGAGCAGGTGACATATTCGACTGGAACGTTGCGCCTAACATCCGCACCGGTTGCTGACGAGCAACTGTCCGTTGAGAAAATCAAGGCGAGGTGCGATAGCGTCCTGGATAAGGAAAGACTATATCGGAGATTTAGCCAGACGGGCGTAACCTTGGGCAGCTACTTCCAGACATTAGAGCAAGCATGGGTAAACCAGGAAGAACTTCTGGCAGCTCTGCGTTTGCCTTCCGAGTACCACGAAGAGTTAAAGGATTATTTCGTTCATCCCACGATGATGGATGCAGCTTTGCAGGCAATGGGTCCACTCTGGCTGGCCCGGCACGGCGACAATCGCGCTCCATTACTGCCCTTCGCGATCGAGAAGGTAGAGTTTCTGCGACCCCTTGGACCAACCGGATACGTCTATGTCAAAGTGGCCGGCGAACAAAGCTTTAACGCCGCATTACTTGACGAAGCAGGACGGGTTTGCATCAAGCTGCATGACGTAACTCTTCGAGAGGCGAAAGAACCCAATCCGCCGTCTCAAGCCGGATTCTACTATCGGCCGGCATGGAAAGCCGCGCCGATTGATCGGCTTCTCGACAGACCTAACGGCAATCTTGGTCGCGTTCCGTCCACGCAACGGGAGACGATGCTAATCGTTCACCCGTTTGAGGACTTAGGTCTTAGCGCGGCGTTAAGAGCAGCGCACGCCGATCATGAGGTCCTCGAGATCTGTCTCGGCGCCGAAAATAAACAGCACACACCGAGTAGCTGGGAGATACGCACTGGCGACCCCTCAGCTCTGGACGATTGCACGCGTCAAATGCCATCCATCCATCGCGTGTATTTTCTGGGCGGAATCCAGCACCAAGCTGTGGACATCAATGACCTGGCGACGTTGGAAGAAAGTCAGGAGCAGGGAGTCATCTCTCTGTTTAGACTCGTCAAGGCGCTCGCCGCCCGGGAGTTCGCTCAATCTCCTCTCCAACTGACGGTCGTGACCAATGACGTGCATCAGGTAACGCTCGGACAGCCGGTCAAACCTTACGCTGCCAGTCTGTTTGGTTTCGTCAAATCGCTTGCTAAAGAGTATCCGCACTGGGCAGTGAACTGTCTCGACATTCCTCAGGAAGAAACCGGAAGGCCGGAACTAATCAAGGCGATTACCTCTGAACCGGCCTCGGCAAACGGGGATGAAATCGCTCTGCGGGACGGGCGCCGCTACGTGAGAATAATTGAATCTGTCGAGTTGCCGCCTGCCGAGAAAATGACTTTTCGACAGGACGGAGTGTATTTGATTCTTGGAGGGGCGGGGGGCATTGGACTGGAGTTGAGCAAGTACCTGGCCAAGACGGTTCAGGCGCGCCTGGTACTGATTGGACGTGGCGAGCTCAATCAGGAACAGCGCAGGCAGATCGCGATCATCGAGTCGCTGGGCGCAAGTGTGCTCTATGTGCGGGCCGACGCCACGGATCTGACGAGCATGCGTGGCGCCGTCGAGCAGGCCAAAGCCTTCGGTCCGATCCGCGGTGTGATCCACTCGGCCCTGGTGCTCAAAGACAAGACGTTGGAGACGATCACGGAAGAAGAGTTTCGGGCGGCGCTCTTGCCGAAGGTTCAAGGCAGCGTCAATCTGCATCTGGCGTTGGCTGGTGAAGCGCTCGACTTCATGCTGTTTTTCTCGTCGGCGCAGTCGTTTAGCGGCAACGCCGGACAAAGCAACTATGCGGCTGGGTGTACGTTCAAGGACGCCTTCGCACATTACCTGCGGCAAGTAGTGGGGTATGAGGTGAAGACGATCAACTGGGGCTACTGGGGCGAGGTCGGAGTGGTGGCGAGCGCCGAATACAACCGGCGTCTCGCGGCGCAGGGCGTTGGCTCCATAAGTACTACTGAAGGAATCTCGGCCGTGTGTAGTGTCCTCGGCAGCAGAGTCGAACAAGTTCTTGCTCTCCATGCCGATGAGCATGTGCTGGCGAACATGGGCGCGGACCTGGGTCATCAGATTGAAGTTTACCCGGCCAAACATTCCTCGCTGATGGAAGCCGCTCTCGAGTCAACAAAAGACTTGCAGATGGACGCCGCTGTCTTCGATCTGACGTTGCGGGCATTTGATGAGACAGAACGTTTTGGACAAAATCTGTTGCTAAGCGTCTTTCAGAAGATGGGAGCATTTCGCCACCGTGAAGAGAGTTACGATAAAGAAGAATTGAAACGGCTCCTGCACATTGTCCCGGCATATTCCCGTCTCTTTGAAGCTCTGTTGCACATCATGGCAAACGCGGGCTTCATCCGGCTCAACGGTTCACAGATTACGGGTGCCTCCGAATTAAGTCATCTCGACCTACAAAGCGAGCTAAAGAATTTGGCGGAGAAGGGGCAACAACTTGCTGCGGCCTACCCGCAAAAAGAGGCCCATCTCAATCTACTGTGGGTCTGCATGCAGAGTACCCCGGCAGTGCTCAGAGGAGAAATTCGCGCTACGGATGTGGTCTTCCCGAACTCCTCGATGGAGTTGGTCGCAGGGATTTACAAGAACAATCTTTCAGCCGATCACTTTAATCAACTCGTGGTTGCAAATCTGAAGTCTCACATCGAAGCTCGTCTGGTATCTCTCCCTCAGGACGAGAAGATCACCATCCTCGAAGTCGGAGCGGGCACCGGCGGCACAAGCGCGGCGGTCTTCGAAGCGCTCTCTCAATACGCGCCGCATTTGCAATACGTTTACTCGGACATCTCCAACAGCTTCATCCAATACGGCAGGAGGCAGTACGAAGCAGCAAATCCATACGTGCAGTTCAAGGTCCTCGACATCGAGCGCGAGCTGGAGAGTCAAGGCTATGTGAAGGGGACCTACGACGTGGTGATAGCGACCAATGTGCTGCACGCGACGGGCAGTATCAGGAGCACGCTCGGACGGGTGAAGAGCCTGCTTAAAACGCATGGCTGGCTAGTCGTCAACGAGGGCACGTCATTGCAGAATTTTGCAACGCTGACCTTCGGTTTACTGGAAGGGTGGTGGTTATTTGAAGACGCGGAGAATCGACTCGCAGGGTCACCACTGCTCAGTTGCGAGAGTTGGAGACGACTTCTGGAGGATGAAGGCTTTGAGAGAGTGGTCATTCACGGACAGCTTGACGGCAAGGGAAGGGGATTGGGGCAGAACGTCATCGTTGCCGAGAGCAATGGCCTAATCCGACGTGAAAGAAGATCGACGCAAGCGTCGAAACCGGTAGCTCGGAAAGTAGAGACCAAGGCCGTTACGAGGAAATCACCTGAGCCTCGGCTGATTGAAGTTGAGCCTCAGACTCGTGATGCCGCCACGTCGCATGCGCCGTCTCGTGTTGACGTGCGCCAGTACGTCGAGAACAAAATCATCGAAGTTCTGGCCGATGTCCTGCAACTGGGGAAGGATGAGCTTCACCTCAATACGCCTTACACCAACCTGGGGGTCGATTCCATTCTGTCTGTTGAAATCGTCAATCGATTGAATAACGAATCAGGCGTTAACCTGCGCAGTACAGATCTCTTCAATTACTCGACCATCCGTAAGTTGTCGGAACATGTCGTTGAAAACTTTGGGGCAGACATTAGGTTCAGGCCGGAAGCGCCAGTGACTTCAACAACGCTGTTTGAACCTGCTTACCTGGACTCGATCGGCGCCGAGTCGCACCATTACGAGGAGGAGCCGGCAGCTTCTCAGCCCACGGACGAACTGTGGGAGGTTACCGAGGCGCAGTTGTTTACTAACGCGCCAGCCAAGCCTGAGCCGGTGAAAGCATCCGCCTCCAATACCGAGGCTCAAGTTGGTCGGGGCAGTGGTCCACCCTTGAGAGAGGGCATTAGAGCATTCGTTAAAGACGTCGGAAGCAGCGCTTCGACGAAGCCGTGCGATGTGGCCGTTATCGGCATGGCGGGAAGATTCCCTGAGGCCAATAACGTGGATGAATTCTGGAGCAACCTGGCCATCGGCAGGAATTCAGTTCACGAAGCAGCTCGTTGGGATATTAGTCAGCTTTACGATCCTGACCCGAGCGTCGCCAATAAGAGCTATGCCAAATGGGCCGGCCTTCTTTCGGACATCGAATTATTTGACCCCCTATTCTTCAATGTCTCTCCAAAAGAGGCGGAGATGATGGATCCGCGACAGCGCATCTTTCTCGAAGAAGCATGGAAGGCACTGGAAGACGCCGGCTATTCGGACAAAGAGTTGGAGGGGAAAAACTGCAGCGTCTTCGTCGGCTGCGGCCCCGGTGATTACCAACGGAAAATCGCCGAAAGCAAGGTCACGCCGAATCCATATATCTTTACGGGTAATCAGAACTCAATTCTGGCAGCGAGGATCTCGTACCTGCTGAACCTCAAAGGTCCCAGTGTGCCGATCGACACCGCTTGCTCCTCCTCGCTCGTCGCCATTCACCTCGCCTGCGAAAGCATCCGCCAAGGTTTCAGCGAGATGGCACTAGCAGGAGGCAGCGAGGTTATCTGCACACCCGAGTTTCTGGTATTGGGAAGTAGAGCTGGAATGCTTTCACCTGTGGGGCAGTGCAAGACCTTCGATGACACAGCGGACGGGTTCGTTCCGGGCGAGGCAGTTGGCGCTTTGATTCTCAAGAACATGGACGCGGCCCTGCGCGACGGCGACCACATCTACGGGATCATCAGCGGCTCGGGCATTAACCAGGACGGCAAGACCAACGGTATCACCTCGCCTAGCGCGCCGGCGCAGACTGCTCTGGAATGTGAAGTCTACGACCGCTTCCAGATCGACCCGGCCGAAATCACTTACGTGGAAGCGCACGGCACGGGGACGCGATTGGGTGATCCGATCGAAGTGCAGGCGCTGACTGACGCCTTCCGCCGTTACACGGGGGCGCGGCAATACTGCGCGCTGGGCTCAGTCAAGACCAACATCGGACACACGCTGACGGCCGCGGGTGTGTCGAGCGTTATTAAGGTGCTGCTCGCACTTAAGCACAAACAACTGCCGCCCTCTTTGAACTTCGCGGAGCCCAACCGGCACATCGAGTTTGCGGAAAGTCCGTTCTACGTCAACACCAAACTGCAGGAGTGGGAGACTGCGGCGGGAGTCAAGCGGCAGGCAGCGGTCAGTTCATTTGGGTTCAGCGGGACAAACGCGCATCTGGTACTGCGGGAAGCTGAGAAGCCGGAAGTGCGGGCCGCGGACCGGATGGGGGCGTATCTGGTGGTGCTGTCGGCGCAGACGGAAGAAGCGCTGTCGCGCAAAGTCGAGGAGTTGGCGGGATGGGTTGGGCAAGCGGGAAGCGAAGCACGGCTGCGAGACATCGCTTATACGTTGCAAGTGGGGAGGAGTCAGTTCAGTGAGCGGGTGGCGGTAGTGGTGGAGACGGTCGAGGAGTTAGTGGAGAAGTTGGGCGCCTTGAGCCGTGGTGATCTGGTGGCGGGAGTCTATAGCATCGCACCGGAGAGGTCTGGCCGTGGCCTAAGAGCGGTGGATGAGCAACGCGGCAGGCAACTTGTTGGAGAAGCTGCCGGGATGCTGCGGTCCGCGGAGGGGTATCGAGCCGGGTTGGAGGAGTTGGCGCAAATGTATGTGCAGGGGTGCGAATTGGAATGGGGCGAGTTGTACCTGGCGGAAGACCACCGTCGCATATCTCTCCCGACTTACCCTTTCGCCAGAGAATACTTCTGGGTTCCTGAACCGGTTGACGCAGCCCAAACCGTCCACCTCCCCTTGGCTTCTAAACTTCATCCGCTGATCGACCGCAATACCTCAAGTTTTGAGGAGCAGCGGTTTACTACGCGACTGACCGGACGCGAATTCTTCTTAAGCGATCATCTGATAGAAAACCAGAAGGTGTTGCCGGGCGTGAGTTATCTGGAAATAGCGAGGGCCGCCGGTGAATTGTCGGGTGAGAATAAAGTAGGGAGCTTGAGAAACGTTGTATGGATGAAACCGTTCGCGATTGACGAAGACTCACGAGAGATATCTATCAGTCTTCGCCCGGGCGCCAACGCTGTGACTTACGACGTGTGGGCGACAAACGAAGAACAGCAACGTGTGAGCTACGCGCAGGGAGAGTTGATCTATCAGCGGAGCAACATCAAATCCTCTCCCGACAGGATTAACATCGAATCAATTAGAGAGCGCTGCGTGGAGGTTATCAGTGGAGAATCGTGCTATGAAGTGTTCCGCTCTCTGGGATTCGATTACGGGCCGAGCTTCCGTGTAGTCCGGGAATTGTTTTACAACGAAGCAGAGGTCCTGGCTCGCCTTGAATTGCCCGCAACACGGAGTCACGAGCTGCAAGACTTTGTCCTGCACCCGAGCCTACTTGATGGAGCGCTGCAATCCGGGCTGTGGCTGATGGACATAGAGACTCTTGCCGAGACTCGTTATCTGCCGTTCGCACTGAGTGAAGTCAGAATCATCGAACCCTTATCGCCTGTCTGTTATGTTCATGTGACCGCGTCAAGTCGCCGGTCCAACCTCAGAAAATTCAACGTCTCCATTTTGGACCAATCGGGAAAATTGCTCGTGGAGATTATTGACTATTCCGCCAAGGCGCAACGGCCACCAGAGGCTCACGTAGTTAAGCCGGCTTTCACCCCGCACCCATTTGATGGTAGGGGCCCAATGCTTCCCAGCCTGATGTCTGACGAGGCTATTGCCGACCTCTTTCAAAAAGTAGAAGCCGGGCATCTTGACGTGACTAAGGCTCACCAGCTTATCGAACAAATTAATACTCCCTTCCTTCAATGAAGCGGCCGCCCGTCGGGATTGGCCCGCCTGGCTTCAATAGATCTCTTGTGGACAGTTAAACGCGGACAAGAGTGTGCACCTCAACAGGTGTTTAGAGTACAACCTTCAGTTTGTTGCTTCGTGACGGCGTAAACTCACTTCTTCCCAACCCCGCAAGCTAAAGCTTGTACTCAATACGCCTGTTATCGACGCAGCCAAATTCCAAACGAATCAAGCCACAAACTCTTCTACCAATTCAGCGTGGGACGCGATTAGAAAGCGGGAAGAAAATGAAAATACTTATTCATTATCTATTATTGGTCGGCCTTCCTGTCCTCGGCGTTTTAGGAGTATTGCGCGTAGGTCAAAGCCTGCGGCCGCCAGTTTCCGTAAGCGGCCCCTGGACCGTAGAGGTTAGCAGGCAGGTAATGGGTTACTCCTCATGTGAAGATCAACTTCGTCAATCAGAACCATTGGTTCTTTCGATCTCCCAATCAGGGCCGCACCTTACTCTTTCGTTCAATAACAAAAAAAAGATAAACCTGGAAGGTGAGATCGAAAGTACGATGGTAAACGCAAGATCGCATCACCCAGCCACCAACCCAGTTTCGGATCAAGGAAACAGCTCCGATGCCATCCATCTGTACGCCACGATTGACAGACAAGCAGGCCCGGAACGCTTACTCGGCGCCCTCTCTTTTAGTAAATGTCCGGCTGCGCCTGAGATCAACTTCGTCGCGACACGTCAGGTCAGATCCAAGGGTGAAGTGAGATAGAAGAAATGTTACAGATAACAACACTCCTGATTCAGATTATCGTGATCCTGCTGACGGCGCGGATAGTTGGCTGGGGTTTCCGAAAGATTCATCAACCGCAGGTGGTTGGTGAAATGGCGGCCGGCATCCTGCTCGGACCCTCTTTGCTCGGATGGCTTGCACCGGATGTTTTTGCCGTTTTATTTCCACTTAGCAGCCTCGGCTTTCTTAGCACTCTAAGTCAGATCGGACTACTGGTATTCATGTTCCTTGTCGGACTGGAACTCAACCCAAAGCTGCTGCGCGAACGGGCGCGGACAGCCCTGGTCACGAGCCATGCCAGTATTCTGATCCCCTTCTTACTTGGTGGTCTGCTTGCGCTCTATCTCTACCCCAGGCTGTCTGACAATGGCGTGCCCTTTACCCACTTTGCACTTTTCATGGGAACAGCCATGAGTATTACGGCGTTTCCGGTACTCGCGCGCATCCTCACGGAACGTAAACTGCTCAGTACTCCCCTCGGTGGGATCGCCATTGCGTGTGCGGCAATAGACGATGTGACGGCGTGGTGTATTTTGGCAGGCGTGGTGTTGCTGGTGCGCGCCTCAAGCGCAGACAACGTTCTTTGGGTGATGGTCCTGGGATCGGTCACATACGTCGGCGTCATGTTGTACGTTGCCCGAAAAGCATTGCGTCACCTCGAGGTGAAGTACAAGCAGCGCGAAGAAGTTTCGAAGGACATGGTTGCAGTGATTCTGCTGATCGTCTTCGCCTCCAGTCTGGCGACGGAGTCCCTCGGCATCCATGCGCTCTTCGGAGCTTTCATAGCGGGCGCTATCATGCCCAAAAACCGTGGCTTTGTGCGGGCCCTCACAGAGAAGTTGGAAGACATCACATTGGTCCTGTTGCTTCCACTCTTCTTCGCATCTACAGGATTGCGCACCAGCATCGGTCTCGTGAGTGGCACGGAGATGTGGTTCTATTGCGCGCTTATTATCGGCGTGGCTGTTGTCGGGAAATTCGGAGGCGCGAGCATCGCAGCCCGTGCCAGCGGCATGAACTGGCGCGAGTCTGCAGCATTGGGCGTCTTGATGAACACACGCGGGTTGGTCGAACTTGTAGTGCTTAACATAGGACTCGACATCGGTGTTATCTCTCCGGCGCTTTTTGCAATGATGGTTATCATGGCGCTGGTGACGACCTTCATGACCACACCATTGTTGGAGATGATTTACCGGCCTCCTCTTTACGCTCGCCACCGGGAAACAGGAATCATTCAAGTAAAACAGGCCGCGTAAGCCAGGCGCTAATCTTGATGGTCAATGCAGCTTTGTACATAAGGTCCAATGAAGGGGCTCGCGAAGCGGTATCAGAGCCGGAAGCGGTAGAGAGTGTGTGAAAACTCAGGTACGACCAATAACGCTTTCAGCGTTATTCACTCGTACCTTCAGTTTTCACACACTCCTCGGTAGCGACCGGGTCAGCGTTGGTAAGAAAAAGGCCCAGCGTTTCACTATCAACAATACTTTCTTAGCTCAGCGGCGACCCGGTCGCTACCCGATTCCGGTTCTGATACCGAGGTAAGAGCCTTTTTATGCAAAGCCGGTCAATGCTCTTGGGTTTTGCGCAGGACAAAGCATGAGGCCGTCATATTCTTCAACGATTCTGAGTAGATACACCAATGTCAACAAAAACTATCTTCATGTTTTCTGGGCAGGGGTCTCAGTATTATTCGATGGGCAGGGATCTCTACGACAATCACGGCACCTTCCGTTATTGGATGAACTACTGTGCGGGGATCGCAGAGGGCCATCTCGGCGTGAATTTGATTAATCATATCTTTGAGGAACGAGCCGACAAGTACGAACCGTTCACCCGCACTCTATACACTAGTCCGGCCATCTTTATGGTGAACTACAGTGTGGCACAAACTCTGATGGATGAAGGCATCCAGCCCGACATATTGCTTGGGTACAGTCTGGGAGAGATTGTCGCACTAGCCGTCAGTGGTTTTGTCAGCCTCGAGGATGCGCTCGACTTTCTCATCAGGTCTTCTCGTCTCGTGGAGACTAAAACACCCCCGGCGAGCATGCTGGCCGTTCTTCACTCGCCCGAGATCGTCGAAGACTACCCGGCGCAGTTTCACAACACCACCGTTGCCAGTCTGAATTTCAGTAAGAGCTTCGTGATTGCAGGGGTCGTCGAACGACTGAAAGAACTGCAGCGGTTTCTTGCAGAGAAACATATTTTGACACAGCTTCTGCCGATTGATTGCGGATTCCACTCACCCTTGATTGAGGGAGTAGAGGAGGAATACAAACTGATGCTCGAGACAATGCGTCCCGAGGAGAGCCGAATACCGGTTATTTCGTCAGTCTATTCTCAACGTCTCGACCGAAATAGCATCACTCAGGAATACTACTGGAACTTGATCCGCCAGCCGGTAAACTTTGAGAAAACTGTTCAGATGCTCGAAAACGAGGGGTCGTATCTGTACATCGATGCCGGCCCAAGCGGCACTCTGGCAACCTTTGTAAAATATCTTGTGAAGCCCGGGTCATTATCAAGCGCTTTGCCGTTGTTGGACCAGTTCGGATACAACATGAGAAATCTGAACAAAGTACGCTCGGCGTGTGACCTCATACACCACGCCCAAAGGAAATATGCCTAGCATGCCTTCCAGCACCTCGCGCCAATCGTGAATCAGGACTTTTGCCTGCGCCGTAGGATAAATTGATCCGACTCAATCCCGCCCACGCTCATCATCCCTCCGGGACAAAACTATCCTGATGAAGGGTCTGGACCAAAGCGTGAAAGTGCATTGAGCAGGAATTAACATGCACAGCGCGATGGCATCGAAGTTGCCCAGAAAAGACGTGAATCAGTAGACGGTTGAGGTATCTATGCATCCGTCAAATTGCAAATCATCACCTTTCAGTTTCGCGAGCCTGGGCAAAACTCGCAGAGACCGCTCATTTCACTTCGCCCTGGCCATGTCAAACACACCAGCGCTCAACCGCAATGACGCACTGGCAACATCAGGCGGTCTCGAGGTCCGACGAGCATTTGCCGAGGACCGCCGAGTGGACTCTGGCCCTATTCGTTGGGGAGCGATCAAAGTTTAAGCGCACCTCTTTCGTTTATTGAAGTGCAACACAAGTAATTAGCAAAACCCTAGTGCACAAGGCTGCTATGAATAGCCAGATTCGGCATAGCTCAAAAAGAGAACCTGTTTTCGCTGAGCTTTGTGCTCATAGCCCAGGCGACGGAGCATGCTACGAATGCCCTACATCTGATGCGCAAGATCCTTTGGATGTGAGGAAGATCCTTGAAATGATCAAGAACGGTCAGGTGTCTTCCGAAGAGGCGCTTGGACTATACAAAAGACTCCCGGATCGCGAGGCGTCAGATCTCAAAACGACAAGCGTCGACACAAATCTCCACCGCAGTGTTCCTCCGGATGTCAAACCTACCATCCTCTACTGCCGTAGTGAGTGGACAGCGTGTACACCAAGAGACGTCGTTTCTGAACGTGTTCCCACCGGAGCTTTCTTGATCTTCGATACTGATGAGGGTCTGCGCGATGCCATTAAAGAACAGATCGCCGGCACCGCGCCTGTGATTCTCGTTAAGCCAGGTGAAAGCTACGAACAACTGAGCAAGTTCGTCTACCAAATCAACCCGGCGCGTAAGCAGCATTATCAACGCCTGTTCGGCACGTTGAAGGAGCGGCAATTACAACCGCATCACGTGGTCCATCTCTGGTCGCGCACGCATTTCATTGAGAATGCAGAGGTAGCGCGCCCGCAGCCCGGAGCCGGACTTCACTCCATCCTTTACACCAGCCAGGCGCTACTGCAACAGAAGCCTTCAGGAAAGATCACGCTTCTATATCTCTTCCCGTTTAGCCAGACGACGCTACAACCACTGCACTCCGCGGTAAGCGGTTTTGCTCAAACCCTGCATCTGGAAAATCCGCATCTGTCCTGCCGGGCAATCGAATTATGTATGAACACCGGAGCGCAATCCGCTGTTAATTCGACTCAGTGGTTAGACGTGGTGCGACGGGAATTATCCGAGGAGGTATCGGACGAAACTGAAGTTCGCTATGAACAAGGGACTCGCTTCACGAGACGTTTGAAAGAGATTACTAATGAAGAGCCGCGTCTTGAGGCGTTCACAATCAGAGAGAACGGAGTGTATCTCATTACCGGCGGTCTCGGCGCACTGGGACTGCTGTTCGCTGAATTTCTGGCAGGAAAGCCAAATGTGAAACTGGTGCTCACCGGTCGTGGTCCGGTAACGCCAGAGAAAGAAGTTTCAATCCGGAAGTTGGAAGCTCTCGGCGCTGAGGTGGTGTATTGGCAAGCCGATGTCTCCAATCCCGAAGCGGTTAGCGAACTGATTGCCAAAACCAAATCGCGATTCATTGCCATTCACGGAGTAATTCATTGTGCGGGTGTAGTCAGAGACGCGTTCCTGTTTAAGAAGACGGAGTCGGCCGTCGAAGAGGTATTGGCGCCGAAAGTCTCCGGAACAGTCTATCTCGATGAGGCCTTGAAAGACGAAAAGCTCGATTTCTTCGTACTCTTTTCATCGCTGGTTGCGCTGACAGGCAATCCGGGCCAAAGCGATTATGCTTATGCGAGTCGTTTCTTAGATCACTTCGCCGCCTTTCGCGAACATTTGCGGCTACAGCAAAAACGGTACGGTCAAACTTTATCAATCAACTGGCCGCTGTGGCTCGATGGCGGAATGGTCGTGCCGGAAGAGGCGCGGCTGTGGGCGCAAAAAGCGAATGGGCTTGTGCCGCTGGGTCGAGAAGACGGCATCCGGGCGTTTGAGGACGGGCTGCGCTTTGCGCATCATCAGTTAGTTGTGCTCTCCGGCGACCCTGAAAAATTGCGCGTCGCGTACCTTTTCGATACCGCAGCTAGATTAACGAGCAAAGCTGTCACACCAACCATTTCCGCACCGTCCGCCACGAACCATGAAAGGGAGAACCTTCAAGCGACGGCGGAGACATTCCTGAAAACGGTTTTGTCTCGCGAGATCAAACTGCCTGTTTCGAAAGTCCGTTCCGATCAACCGCTGGAGAAGTATGGCATTGACTCCATGATGATCACGAGTCTCACCAGTGATATGGAGGAGTGCTTTGGCGCGCTGCCAAAGACATTGTTTTTCGAATACCAGAACATCGCTGAATTGGCCGATTATTTTGTCAAAAATCATGCAGAGAAGCTGACTGAAATAAACCGGAATGCGGCGACAACGCAAGCGGGGAAAATTACGGAACAGGAAAATGGCAAACGAGTTGACGGCCGGCTCGGGCAGTCGCGCTTCCTGACAGCCGGTGAACCGAAAAACACGAAGTCATCTTCTAACGGAAACGGGAACGGAAACGGCCACGGAAACGGGAATGGAAACGGCCACGGCAACGGAAACGGCCACGGGAACGGCAACGGTCATCGAACTACAAAAGCGCTGATTTCTACTCTCCTCGAACGTGAGGAAGAGATAGCTGTCATCGGAATCGGTGGACGCTATCCAGGGGCAGATAGTCCCGAGGAGTTTTGGGAGAATCTGAAAGCCGGCAGAGACTGCATCACGGAGATTCCCCGCGAGCGTTGGGATTATCGTCCGTTCTTCGATTCAGACAAGGATGCGGCTGGTAAGAGCTACAGCAAGTGGGGTGGCTTCATTGAAGACGTGGATAAGTTTGATCCACTGTTCTTTAATATTTCCCCTAAAGAAGCTGAACTCATGGATCCGCAGGAGCGGCTGTTTCTCGAAACGGTGTGGCAGACGTTCGAAGATGCCGGATACACAAGAGCAAAGCTGGCGAAGGAGAAAGCCGGCGTCTTTGTGGGGGTCATGTATGCGCAGTACCAACTATTCGGTGCCGAGGAAACACTTAAAGGCAACATCATTGCGCCGGGAAATTTTTTCGCCTCCATCGCCAATCGTATATCTTACTTCTTCAATTTACACGGCCCGAGCATCGCGCTCGACACCCTTTGCTCGTCGTCACTGACGGCCATCCACCTGGCTTGCGAAAGCATTCGGCGCGGCGAGATAGAGGTTGCCATTGCCGGCGGCGTGAATGTCACCATTCACCCGAGTAAATACATCAATCTGAGCCAGGGAAAATTTGCATCCAGCGATGGCCTATGCCGCAGCTTCGGTGACGGCGGTGATGGATATGTTCCCGGCGAAGGCGTAGGGGCAATTCTTCTGAAACATCTCTCTAAGGCAATCGCCGATAACGATTACATCTACGCCGTTATCAGGAAGACAGCGATTAACCATGGCGGCAAGACAAACGGGGTTACCGTGCCCAATCCCAACGCTCAGAGTGAGCTGGTTGTGGAAGCGCTAACGAATGCCGGAATCGAGCCGCGCAAGATCAGTTATCTGGAAGCCCACGGTACGGGCACATCGCTGGGAGATCCGATTGAGATCACGGGACTGACCAAAGCATTTCGCAGCCTCAGCGAGAAAGCTTATGCAAGCGATAGGCAGTACTGCGCGATTGGCTCCGTCAAGTCGAATATTGGTCATCTGGAATCGGCCGCAGGTATCGCCGGCATTACGAAGGTCCTTCTTCAAATGAAGCACGGGCAGCTTGCTCCTTCTCTACATGCCGAGAGTTTGAATCCCAATATTGATTTTCAAACCACTCCTTTCTACGTGCAGAGGGAATTGGCCGACTGGACAAGACCTGTGCTGCGAAACGGCGAGGAAGAAATTGTTTGTCCACGACTCGCCGGGGTCAGCTCATTTGGAGCTGGAGGAGCTAACGCCCACATCCTTCTGGAAGAACATCTTCGCCCGGTCGATCAGGCAGATACTGCCCTTCCTACTTCGCAGCTTATTCTGCTCTCGGCCAGGAATCGTGACCGCCTTAAGGCCCACGCCGCCAAATTAACCAAATTCCTGACACATCCAACCATCGCAGCAGGGAACGGGTCTTTAGCCAATCTCGCCTTTACCCTGCAAGTCGGCAGAGAGCACATGCAGGAGCGCTTGGCGTTGGTTGTCGTTAGTCAGAGCGAATTAATCGAAAAGCTGAATCAGTATTGTCACGGAGAAACAGACATCGAAGGGTTTTACTCCGGGAGCCTCATCGATAATCAAATCGGCGCGCTCCTGATTGAAGGCGAAGCTGGCGCATCTTTCTTCGCTGCCTTGATGAATACCCGTGATCTCCCGAAGCTGGCACAATTCTGGGTTGCAGGTGCGGAGATCGACTGGCAACTGTTTGATGAGGGACGGAAGCGCAGGCGGATTCCGCTGCCCACCTATCCTTTCGCCAGAGAGCGCTATTGGATTCCAATTTCCGAAAAGCCTTTCGTGATTGACAAGGATGAACGCCTGGTAAAACTGCACCCGCTGCTTGAGATGAATACCTCTGATCTCGAGGAGCAGAAATTTACTACCCATTTACGCGAGCACGAATTCTATCTGGCGGATCATGTTGTGGGAGGTCGGAAAATACTGCCCGGCGTGGCCGTCCTGGAGATGGCGCGCGCTGCCGGCGAAATAGCTGGAAGAGAGCAAGTTCAGAAAGTCAAAAACACAGTCTGGCTGAGTCCCGTCGTCTTTAATCCTGATGATGAGAAGAATGATATCAACATCAGCCTCTATCCGGGTGAAGGCGCAGTGGATTACGAGGTTTGGTCGTTACGAGGCGCCAATCCCCGAGAAGTGCATGCTCAAGGAAAACTAATCTACGGTGATCGTAATTCAGATCCAGAGCCACTCGATCTGAAGGCTATCCTGGCACGCTGCCAAAGCTTGAGCGGCGAGGAATGCTACCGTCGATTCCGCCAGCGCGGGCTCAACTATGGTCAGCGCTTTCGCTCAGTTCGCGAGCTTTTCTTCAACGAGGTCGAAGCAATCGCGCGCTTGCAGTTGCCGGAAGGGTTAGAGGCAGACTTCCGAAGCTATTCTTACCATCCGGCCATATTGGACGGAGCACTGCAAGCGGTGTTCGGGCTGCTGATCCAGCCCGAAGCAGATTCGCAAGATCTCTATGTGCCTTTCTCGTTAGGGGAGATAGAGCAATTCAATCCGCTAACCGAAGCCGGCTACGCGTACGTGACTCGGGCTGTCGAGGTGGGCCAGAGCAACGTGGTCCAAAAGTTCGATGTTCGGCTGGTTGATGAAGAGGGCAAGCTCCTTATAAAGATCAGCGACTTTTCGATCAGAGCTTACGGGCAAGTTCCCTCGAGCGGGTCCAAGGAGAATCAGACTGACGTGGATGAAAGCATCCTTTATCGTCCGGTCTGGAAAGAAAAAGCCGTTACACCGGCTTTGTTGCAGGGCCGCAAGAATACTGAGTCGAACGCAGTTCTAATCTTCGACACGGGCGGCGAAGTGCGCGATGCCTTAAACCAACAGCTTCACCTCGAGAAGACTGGACCGCGGGCAATACTGGTCAAACCGGGAGATAGCTTCCTGGAGCTGGGCGACGATAGCTATGTCGTTAATCCCACCTCGAAGGATGATTATCAGCAACTGTTTACAAAACTCGCGCAGCGGAATTTCCTTCCCGACAGGATTCTTCACCTCTGGTCATACCGACTTAGCAACGACATAGCAGAGAGTCTTTCGCAGCAGCTCAATTGGGGTTTCTATTCCAGCTTCTATCTGACACAAGCCCTGATGGAGGAAAAGCCGCAACGAGAGACACGGTTACTGTACGTTCATGCAGAGCGCGGGGCGGCGGCTCAGCCCGCATGCGCTGCTTTGTCTGGGTTGGCGAAAAGCATCAGGCTGGAAAATCCAAAGCTTTCCTATCGAACTCTCGCGCTCCAAACATCCCGGTTGGACCATGACCAGCTTGCTACTCAGCTCGCACAATTACTCCTGGAGTTCCAAATCCCCGGCGGGATCGATGAGGAGGTGCGCTACGAAGGTGAGCTGCGGCAGGTGAGGGTCTGGGATGAGTATGCGCCCGCGCATGTGGCGGACCCGCAGAGCGCGGAGACGATTATCAAAGAGGGAGGAGTCTATCTGATTACAGGCGGCGCGGGGGGCCTTGGGTTAATCTTCGCGGAATACCTGGTGAGCAAAGCAAAAGTTCAACTGATACTCACGGGACGTTCCGAGTTGAGCCGCGAGCAAGCCGCTAAGCTACGTGCGTTGGAGCAGGGGGGCGGGCACGTCATCTATCTCTGCTCCGACGTTTCGCGGCGCGAAGAGGTTCAAAGGCTGATCGCGGAGATCAAATCCCGTTTCGGCACTATCAACGGAGTCATTCACGCCGCCGGAGTGACACGCGATGCCTTCGTGTTGAATAAGACCGAGGAAGATATCCGTGCGGTTCTGGCACCAAAGGTTTTCGGAACAGTGTGGCTGGATGAGGCTACGGTCGATGAACAGCTCGACTTTTTCGTGGTCTTCTCTTCGGCGGCGGGAGCGCTCGGCAATCTTGGTCAGAGTGATTACGCTTTTGCCAACTGCTTTGCCGATCACTTCGCTGTTCAACGCGAAGAACTGCGTGTGCACAACAAACGCTCCGGCAAAACGCTTTCTATCAACTGGCCGTTGTGGCAGGATGGCGGTCTACAAACGTCAGAAGCGGTCCGCATTCGGATGCGGCAAACGATGGGCCTTGTTCCCCTGAAAACGCCCGACGGCCTTCAAGCTTTTGAGGCAGGTCTGCAATCCCCTCACGCGCAATTGATGGTGTTTGCGGGAGATCGATGGAAAATTACCCGTGCGCTGAGAGCAGTTGAAGCAGAGTCCGTTCACCAATGTCTTAGCGAACCCAACGAGTCTGAGGTCGTTGCCGGCCCGGCATTTAATGAGCAGTTACTGCAAAGAGTGGACTCTTACCTGAAGAAAATTCTGTCCGCGGAGATAAAGCTCCCCGTTGACAAAATATCTTCACGCGAGCCTCTGGAGCAGTACGGGATTGACTCGGTAATGGTGATGAACCTGACCCGCCAACTCGAGCAACATTTCGGCGAGTTATCAAAGACACTCTTTTTTGAATACCGAAACATTGCCGAACTCGGACGCTATCTTATCGAGAATCACCGAACGCTTACCGTCGAAAAGTTTGGAGATAATCAGGCGACAGGCGCCGAGCAGAATCTCTCTCCTGAAAGCACCCGAGAGGTCGTCAACCGGAAACGACCGCGCTTTCTAAACTCGGAACATCGCTCAACTACACACGAAACAATCGAGCGTGAGGACATTGCCATCATCGGCATCAGCGGACGCTACCCGATGGCCGACGACCTCGCGCAGTTTTGGGAAAACCTGAAGGCCGGAAAAGATTGCATCAGCGAAGTTCCTGGAGAACGTTGGAGCTCTGATCAAGTGAACGGCGGCGGAAGCGTGTCCGGAAAGAGTTCCAGCCAATGGGGCGGATTCATCAATGACGTCGATAAGTTTGATTCTCTGTTTTTCAATATCTCGCCGAAAGAGGCGAAGATCATGGATCCGCAGGAAAGACTGTTCCTTGAAACTGTCTGGCACACGATAGAGGACGCGGGCTACACCCGAGAACATCTCGAAGAAAGTAAAACGGGAATCTTCGTCGGTGTCATGTACGCACACTATCAATTGTTCAGTGTCGAAGCCGGCTATAAAGGTACTGGTTTCACTCCTAGTTCTTTGCATGCTTCAATCGCCAATCGCGTCTCTTACCTCTTCAACTTCCGCGGCCCCAGCATCGCCCTCGATACGATGTGCTCTTCCTCGCTGACGGCAGTTCATCTGGCGTGTGCCAGCCTTCATCAGGGGGATTGCGAGGTCGCGATTGCTGGAGGCGTTAACGTCTCGATTCATCCCAACAAGTACCTTGCTTTGAGCGAGGCCAAGTTCACCTCCAGTGATGGTCGCTGCCGAAGTTTCGGCGAGGGTGGTGATGGATATGTGCCGGGCGAAGGAGTTGGGGCTTTAATGCTCAAGCCTTTGACCAAAGCCCTCGCCGATGGCGACCACGTCTATGGCGTCATTAAAGGAAGCGCGATTAATCACGGAGGCAAGACCAATGGTTATACCGTGCCTAATCCGGTGGCCCAGAGCCAGGTAATCGCTGAAGCTCTCAAAAAGTCAAAGCTTGATCCGCGCAGGATTAGTTATCTCGAAGCACATGGCACGGGAACGTCTTTAGGGGACCCGATAGAGATGACAGGATTGGTGAAAGCCTTTGTTGACGTCGGCAGTTTGGAGCGCGCAGGCGATAAACAATACTGTTCGATCGGCTCAGTGAAGTCGAACATCGGACATCTTGAATCTGCAGCAGGCATCGCAGGTATCACCAAGGTGCTACTGCAAATGAAGCACCGACAGCTCGTGCCTTCCATCCATTCCGAGCCGCTGAATCCTCATATCAATTTCAAGGACACACCGTTTTTCGTTCAGCGTACACTCGAGCCCTGGAGCCCTTTCGTTGGTGAAAGCGGAGAGGGCGAGGCGTATCCGAGACAGGCAGGCATTAGTTCATTTGGCGCCGGCGGCTCAAACGCCCATCTCGTTCTCGAAGAATATAGACAGGGGGAATTGCCGGCTGATTCGCAGCAGCCAGAACCTCAATTCATCATACTTTCGGCGCGCAGTGAAGAAAGGCTTAAAGTTTATGCTGGAAAAATTGCTGATTTTCTCAGCAGAGATGCTGCCGTTAAGTGTCCACTTACGATAGATGCCGACATCTCAGAGAAGATCGAGAACGATCTGCTGAGTATTGCCGGAAACCTTCTCAACCTCGACCCACGAGAGATCGATCCCGCGGAGGAGATGAGCGCTTACGGCGTCGATCCGGTCTGTTTGGTGGCCTTGGCCGAACAGTTTAACCGGAAATATGACGTTGAGATGGACCCAGCGCTCTTCAATAAATTTTCGTGCTTCCGAACATTCGCGCGTCATATCGCTCAAGAGCATGAAGAACAAGTCCGCCGTTATTACCAGGGAAGTACAGCGGCCGAGTGCCTAAATTCTTCGGACCAGATCAACCTGGCTGACTTCGCTTACACCTTGCAAGTTGGACGCGAGGCGATGGAGGAGCGTCTCGTTCTTGTTGTATCCAGCCTGGAGGAGCTTGGTGAAAAGCTGATCCGCTACTCGTCAGGGGATGCGGACGTCGAGGACTTGTATCAGGGAAATGTGCGACACAGTAAGTCGGGATCAGAGCTTTTGCTCGAAGGAAAAGAAGGGGTTGATTTCATTCAAACCGTCATTGAGCAGCGGAAGTGGCATAAGCTTGCGCAGCTCTGGCTCCTGGGTGTCGAAATCGACTGGCATTTGTTGCACCGTAACGCGGACGGATCACGGATAAGACGCCAACGGCTTTCGCTTCCAACTTATCCTTTCGCGCGCATACGACACTGGCTGCCCGAATCCACTTCTGCTCAACCTGACTCAAACAAAGGTCTCCATCCATTGCTAGACCATGTCGATTCTCGACGGAGTTTCCGGCAGAACCAGAGCATCGTTTTCCATAAGACCCTGTCTGATAGTGATCCGCTGATAAAGGACCACAGAGTGCTTAACCGGTCTATCCTTCCCGGCGTGGGTTATCTGGAGATGGCCCATGCGGCGCTGTCTCAGTTAGACAATGCTGCCTCTTGCAAACTGGCGAGAGTGGTCTTATTGCAGCCACTCGCCGTGGGCGGCGAGAAAGACGTGCAAGTCGTCGTGAGAGAAGAGAACGGCCTTTTACATTTCGAGATTCAAAGCGGCGATGACACAACAGGCGCGAACCCGATAACGCACGCCAGAGGAGAATGCCCACGCACAACGCCCAACGAAGATTTTACCCTGCGAGTTTCTATCGACGAAATTAAGGCGAGATGCAAAGACGAGATTCGAAAAGAAGCCCTCTACCCGCAATTTAGAGCGATCGGGATCGAATATGGTCCTTACTACCAAAGGGTCGAGCACATTTGGGGCGGCGATGAGGAAGCTCTCGGGCTGTTGACCTTACCTCGTGAACATGAACATGAACTGCGCGAGTATACCCTTCATCCGACCATGTTGGATGGCGCCTTGCAGGTAATCGCTGGTCTCACGATCAATCGTCAGGAACGTGAGGAACTGGTGCTGCCATTCGCCATCGAAGAAGTGGAAGTCATCAGGCCACTCACGGCCCGGGCTTATGCCCACGTCAAACTTATCGAGAAAGACCGCTACGACATCGCCCTACTCGACGAGCAGGGACAGATTTGCGTCAGGCTTCACGAGTTAGCCTTGAGAAAGGTGAAGACGAAAGACAGTTTGCCCGAATTCTTTTACCTGCCCGGTTGGAAGTCTACGCCGTTGGCGACCCATGAATTCAATGGGAACGAGCTTCACAGGAAACAGCCGTTGACAGGCTTGCAGAGGACTACTCTTCTATTTCACCCACCACAGCTTTCGGGACTTGAAGCTCCACTGGCCGAAGCGCACGCCGCGGATAACTTTGTTTGCGTCAGTCTGGGAACGCAAACCAGACAACTTTCGGAGAATAGCTGGGAGATAGATACCCGCGATTCCGTCAGTCTTGATCGCTGGTTCGGACAATTCGAAGATCTCGATGGTCTTTATTTTCTGGGAGGAATTCAGAACGGCGAAACGCAGCCTGATTTATCCGCTCTCGAGCAGAGTCAGGAGTTGGGAGTTCTTTCACTTTTCAGGCTGATCAAGTCTCTTATCCGGCTCGGATTTCACCGGAGGCCGCTCCGCCTGAAAGTAATCACCAGCGAGGCGCATCAGGTCTTGCCGGGAGAAGTCGTCAAGCCTTACGCCGCGAGCCTCTTTGGTTTAGCCAAATCTGTGGCGAAAGAACACCCGCAGTGGGCCATAAACAGTTTGGATATTAACCTGCGCGAGGAGCAGACAATCACTGGCGCGCCGGTTTCCTCACAATCTTCCTCCAACCTGATTCTCTCAATCATCGCCGAACCGGCTCACGCCAGGGGCGACGAGATAGCATTCCGTCATGGGCAGCGTTACGTGAGGAGTCTGATCCCGGTTCAATTGCCTCCAATTAATCGCACACCCTTTCGACAGCAAGGAGTGTATTTGATTCTGGGAGGGGCGGGGGGCATTGGGCTGGAGTTGAGCAAGTATCTGGCTAAGACAGTGCAGGCGCGCCTGGTCCTGGTCGGACGTGGCGAGCTCAATCAGGAACAGCGCCGGCAGATCACCAGCATCGAATCGCTGGGCGCAAGTGTGCTCTACGTGCGGGCCGATGCCACGAACCTTTCGAGCATGCGCGGCGCCGTCGAGCAGGCCAAAGCCCGGTTCGGTCCAATCCACGGTGTGGTCCACTCCGCTCTGGTGCTCAAAGACAAGACAGTGGAGACGATGACGGAAGAAGAGTTTCGGGCGGCGCTCTTGCCGAAGGTCCAGGGCAGCGTCAATTTGCATCTGGCGTTGGAGGGTGAATCACTCGACTTCATGCTTTTCTTTTCGTCGGCACAATCGTTTAGCGGGAACGCCGGGCAAAGCAATTATGCGGCTGGGTGTACGTTCAAGGATGCCTTCGCACATTACCTGCGGCAAGTAGTGGGATATGAGGTGAAGACGATCAACTGGGGCTACTGGGGAGAAGTCGGAGTGGTGGCGAGCGCCGAGTACAACCGGCGTCTCGCGGCGCAGGGCGTTGGATCCATAAGCTCTGAAGAGGGAATGGAAGCAGTGCGAAGAGTATTGACGTATCCGCTCGATCAGGTCGTGCCGGTGAAGGCGGATGCACATCTTCTGGAAGCTATGGGAGTTGATCTGCAACAGTGCGTAACTTTGCACCCACACAAAAATCCATCGGTTTTCACAAGCGCTGTCCAACAAATCAGGGAACTGCCGGACGATGCGCAACGTCTGCGCCAATCCCGAGAGGCCTTTGACGAGGTGGCCGTGTTCGGGCAGGAGCTGCTGCTGTCATCCTTTCAAAAGCTGGGTGCTTTTAAGCAAGCCGGTGAAACGTACGAGAGAGAGAGTCTCCGGACCCATTTGCGGATCGCACCCGCTTACTTCCGTTTGTTCGATGCGCTGTTGGAAATCCTGGGCAGAGCCGGGTTCATTCAAGTGGATGGGACAACACTCACCGGCACTTCGAAACTCGGAGACAGCGAACTGAAGAACAGATTGGGCGCACTGCATGAGAGAAAACAGCAACTCGCCAAGACTCTTCCCGAAGTCGTTGCCCATGTGGATCTGCTCTGGATGTGCTCTGAGCAGTATCCAGCGATCCTGCGCGGAGAAGTACGAGCGACTGACGTGATCTTCCCTGCCTCTTCGATGAGGTTGGTAGAAGGAGTTTATAAAGGGAACATCATCGCCGATCGATGCAATCAACACGTAGCCCAGAGTGTCGAGTCCTATATTAAAACGCGCCTCCGGCACCTGAATGCGAATGAGAAAATCAGAATTCTCGAAGTAGGAGCCGGGACTGGCGGCACAACAGTCGCGGTTCTAAGCGCTATTTCGCCTTACGCGAAACACGTGAGCTACCTCTACACGGATCTCTCGGCAGGCTTTACTCAGCACGGGAGAAAACAATTCGGTGCTAGCTATCCGTTCGTCGAATTCAAGGTCTTGAATATTGAAAATGACATTCGCACGCAGGGATACGTTCCCGGTGATTTTGACGTCCTCATCGGCGCGAATGTGCTGCACGCGACACGAGACCTGCGCAATACGCTAAGAAATACCAAGGCGCTGTTGAAAACCAACGGCTGGCTTGTGCTCAATGAAGTTACTGACGTACAGGATTTCACCACGCTGACGTTCGGTTTGCTTGAGGGCTGGTGGCTCTTTAACGACGCTGAAATTCGTCTCCAGGGCGCTCCGCTTCTGAGCGCGGCCCTGTGGGAGAGGTTGCTCAAGGAGGAAGGTTTTAGGTCAGTGCACACGTCCCGTCAGGCAAGTAAAGATAATGACCATGTTGGGCAGCACGTCATCATCGCCGAAAGCAATGGGCAAGTGATGGAACGCAAGGTGGCTTCGCGTTTAGAGGTAAACGCAAACCTTAGTACGACTCGTCGGATTGCCGGCACAAAGCCGTCCGTTACGACGATTACAACACCACGCGCTGTCGCAGTCACGACTTCGAGTTTACCAGCTGTTCAACCAGGGCTCGATCTGCGTTCGACGGTTGCGCAGCCGTCCGCGGCAACATCGATAAACCACTCGGGCATTGAGAGTGATCCCGAAGCGTTGGTGGACTATGTCGAGCAACGGATTGCCGGCTGTGTGGCGGACGCGCTGATGATGACGGTTGAAGAAATTGATCGTGAAAGACAATTCTCGGAATACGGAGTGGATTCTATTATCGGTGTCGATCTAATCAACGTCATTAACACATCGCTGGGAATAATACTTCGCACAACTGCACTGTTCGACTATGGCAACGTCAAGGAATTAGCGCGATTCATCTGTGATGAGCATGTGCCGCAGTTTATGGATGTAAATGCGCAGAGCCATTCCGCGTTGGATCCTGCCGGAGAGCAACTGCCAAACGTCCCGAGGGTCGATGGTCGTGGCGATCTGGCCTTGCTGGAGAAGCTCGCCGGTGGAGAACTCGGCGCCGAACAGGTCTATCAAATGTTGGAAGCGAGTTATGAACAACTATAAGACAAAGGTCAAAGACATTCTCGATCTCATTAAGAGCAACCGCCTTTGTCCGATGGAGGGAAGCCGGTTACTTCAGGAGGTGAGGGAATCGAGCGCCGCTTCCTTAAATGGCAATGGCAGCGATACAACTCGCATTCCATCTGACGTTGGCCAAAACAAAGATAAGGAAACTAGCCTGCCCACACGCAGTAGCGTGGATTTGTCCGGCGATAGGCCAGACGAACCGATCTCTTCACCATATCAAGCCATTGTCCTAACCCGCCCTGGCGGCATCGACGACATTCAAATTCGAGAGATCTTTCCGCAAGAGCCGGGGAATAAAGAAGTACAAATTCTTGTCAAAGCCTTTTCCATTAACTTTGGCGCTCTGCTGTGCGTCAAGGGACTTTATCCAACCATGCCAAACTATCCTTTCACGCCTGGCTTCGAAGTATCAGGAATCGTGCTCAAGGTAGGCCGTGATGTCGGCAGCGTGAGCGCGGGGGACGAAGTGATTGGTATGGCGGGCCTGGCGATGGGCGGGCATGGCGCACTCATTAATGTGGATGAAGGGGCGGTGGTAAAGAAACCATCGAATATCAGCTACGTCGAAGCCTGCGCTTTCCCGATTGTGTTTCTGACCATGCATCGCGCTTTTGAACTGGCGCGGGTCAAAAAAGGTGAGAAGGTTTTGATTCAGACGGCGGCGGGCGGCACGGGTTTGATTTCGGTCCAGCTTGCACAGATGTTAGAAGCCGAAGTGTTTGCCACCGCGGGTTCACAGGAGAAGCTGGATTACCTTGCAGCTATGGGTGTGCGCCACCTGATCAACTATCGGGAAGAGGATTTCGCGGAGCGCATCCTCCAGATGACCGACAACTACGGCGTGGATGTCGTTTTCAATACTCTCTCAGGCGACGCAATTCAGAAGGGTCTCGACATACTGGCTCCTGAGGGGCGTTACATCGAGCTCGCCATGACGGGGCTGAAAACCGCGCACAATATCAGCTTGTCCAGTCTTGATAATAATCAGGTCTTTTATAGCGTCGATCTCAGAAAACAATTGCTCCACCAATCGGGAGTAGCCAAACAGTATCTCGACCTGATGGTCCAGACGTTGGCCGAAGGAAAAATTAAGCCAATCATCGGAAGAATTTTTCCCTTTTCCGAGGTTAAGCAGGCTTACAAGTATTTGGCGGACAGGAAGAACATAGGGAAAGTTGTGGTTACGATGCCTGAGGTCAACCTCAGCGAGTCGGTACTGCCAACACCGAGCGTCGAAAGGACGATTAACTCTCGTCACGAATCACAGGCCGCGCCTGGTAATGAAATAGCAATCATCGGTATCTCCGGTCGTTTCCCGGGGGCCAAAAACGTGGATGAATTCTGGCAGAATCTTGCCGCCGGAAAGAGTTCCATCACCGAAGTACCCAAAGATCGTTGGGACATTGATGCCTACTACGATTCAGACCATCGCGTACTTGATAAGACTCATTGCCGCCGGGGAGGGTTCCTGAGCGACATAGACCAGTTTGATCCCCTCTTCTTCAATATCTCAGGGCGCGAGGCGCAGCTCACAGACCCACAACAAAGACTCTTCCTGGAAGAAAGCTGGACGGCTCTTGAAGATTCAGGCTACGCAACAGAAAGAATCGCGAACGCACGGTGCGGAGTCTTCGTGGGTGTAGGACAAAGCGATTACCTGGATAAAATGCTTGAGGAAGGAGTGGAGCGTGAAGCCCAGTCCTTCTGGGGCAATGATGCCTCCGTCTTGACCGCAAGACTCTCGTACTTCCTGAATCTCAAGGGCGCAGCGATTGCCATCAACACGGCCTGCTCATCCTCGCTGGTCGCTATTCATCTCGGCGCTCAAAGCATTCTCAGTGGAGAGAGCGAACTGGCCATCGCCGGCGGAGTATTCATCCGAACCACGCCAACTTTTCATATCATTAACAGCAACGCCGCGATGCTCTCGCCCGACGGCAAATGCATGACGTTCGACAACAAGGCCAACGGGTTCGTCCCGGGTGAAGGTGTCGGCGTTGTCATTCTGAAGAGCCTTGAAGCGGCACTTCACGACGGAGATCACGTCTACGGAGTGATTAAGAGTTCCGGCATCAATCAAGACGGCAAAACCAATGGCATCACTGCCCCAAGCACCCTCTCGCAAACAGAACTCGAGTTATCCGTCTATCAAAAGGCAGACATCAATCCGGAAACAATCGGTTTGGTAGAGGCTCACGGAACGGGCACAAAACTCGGCGACCCAATCGAGATGGAGGCCCTCACTAACGCGTTTAGAAAGCACACCGATAAGAAACAATACTGCGCGATAGGCGCGGTCAAAACTAATATCGGTCATACAGTCGCTGCAGCTGGCGTTGCCGGTGTCATCAAGGTATTGCTGGCACTCAAACATCGGCAGATTCCGCCTTCGCTCAACTTCGACCATCCGAACGAACACATTGAATTCGCAGAGAGTCCCTTCTACGTCAACACCGCTCTGAAGGATTGGGAGGCTATAGATAATCAGCCGAGGAGAGCAGCTATCAGTTCGTTTGGGTTCAGCGGGACAAACGCTCATCTCGTCTTAGAAGAACCGCCCGTCCCGGTTTTGCCAACTGCCAGTTCGCGTCCCGCGTATTTGTTCGCCCTTTCGGCCAAAACCGAAGAGGCTTTACAACAGAAGGCAAGCGATCTCTTTAGCTGGCTGGCAACTGAGGGACACAAACACAGGCTCGGAGACATCGCCTTCACCCTGCATCAGGGCAGGAGCCACTTTCCGATCCGCGCGGCCATGGTGGCGGGATCGGTCGAAGAATTACAGCGAGCTCTCGGCGCCTTACAGCGTCGAGAGAAGAGTCAGCATTACCTGATTCGTAATCTAAGAGAAACTCCTTGCGTTCCCGAATCGGCGCAGAGGCGGCTCGGTAATGAACTGCTTGGTGAACTATGCGATCGTCAACATACGGATGATGTGTTCCGGCAGAAGTTGTTGTCGGTAGCGGAATGGTATGTGAAGGGATATGACATCGACTGGAAACGATTGTACGCGGACAGACAGTATCGTCGCCTTGCGATGCCCACGTATCCATTCGCGAGAGCGAGATACTGGATACCAACTCCTTCCACTCGTCGATGCGGCGAAGCGAAAAGCTCACATCCATTGCTCGATGCGATCGATCATGACCTTAGCCTCAAGCAGCAAGGTATTGTCTTTCGCAAACTCTTACCCCCTTCCCACCCGATTGCCAGTCACCATCAGGTTCAGAATCAATCGATTGTTCCCGGCGTCGGACATCTGGAGATGGCTTTTGCAGCTTTATCTCAGATTAGAAACAGCACCGATTACAAATTGATAAATGTTGTCTGGCTGCACCCGTTGATTGTGCGCGACGACGCAAAGGAGGTGCGGGTTTTTATTAAACAGGAGAATGAGCGCCTTCATTACCAAGTTCAGAGCGAAGAGGCAGGTCAAACAGTCGTTCACTCGAGGGGAGAATTCGCTCACAAAGGGACAATTTCCAACGTCTCTGAACCGCGCATCGACATAGAGGCCATCAAAGCGCGCTGTACCGCTCAGGCTCAAAGCGGGAAAAAACCCTTTACTCAGTTGCGAGCAATGGGGATTTGTTATGGCACTTTCTTTCAGGCTTTGAGCCAACTCTGGGAGGGCCCAAGGGAAGCGCTCGGCCTTCTTGAATTGCCTTCTGAGCACGACTCAGATTTTCATGAGTATTTCCTCCACCCGACAATCATGGACGGAGCCTTGCAGGCGACCATCGGTTTGACAGGCGCACCTCGAAGCGGACAGCCGGTCTTGCCTTTTGGTGTCGAAGAGGTCGAGCTTCTTCGCCCGCTCAAGCGCCGCGGCTATGCATACGTCACTCCTGGCCGGCAACCCCTCCAATTTAATGTCACCATTGTGGATGATACTGGCTTGGTATGCGTGGAGATTCATGGGGCGGCCTTCCGCGAACTGAAGGACCCGTTGCAGAAATTATTCTACGTCCCCACCTGGAAGCGGCAACCTCTAACCAGCGAGCGATCTTCGCTAAACCATCACGCCGATAACGGTCAGGTACTCATCGTCTATTCAGCGCAGAGTTCCGGTCTCGCCCAGGCATTAGGCGCGGCGCATCCGGCCGAGGAAGTAGTCAGCATTTGCCTCGGCTCAGAGACGAGAACATCCTCGCCAGATTCGTGGGAGATCAAGACCGATGATGCAACGGCGTTGGATAAATGCCTCCAAACTTTGCAGGACATCCAGACCATCTATTTTCTTGGCGGCATCCAGACTCCCGACCGTGACCCTGCTGATCTAACTACGCTGGCCCAAAGTCAGGAATCGGGAGTGATATCGCTGTTCAGACTAGTTAAGACACTCCTCAGACAGTCCTATGGAGGGAAGGCTCTCCGGCTCAAAGTAGTTACCAATGACGCCAGCGAAGTCACTCCCGGTGCGACCCGTAATCCATTCGCGGCCAGCCTCGTCGGCTTCTGCAAATCTCTAGCTAAAGAACAAGCAAGGTGGGAAGTAAGTTGTTTGGATGTCAGTCTGGAAGCTGCGGAGGGATGGCAGACTTTGGTCGATTCGATCCAGTCTGAGCCGCGTCTTTCGACTGGAGAAGAGGTGGCGATCCGCCAGGGGGTGCGCTATGCACGCACTATCCGGCCACTGGCCCTGCCATCGACCACCCAGGCGCCTTTCAAGCCACACGGCGTTTACCTGATTCTCGGAGGCGCCGGCGGCATCGGAATGGAATTGAGCAGCTACCTCGCCGAGACCGTGCAGGCCCGCGTGGTGCTTGTGGGACGAAGTGAGCTTACCGAAGAACAACAGAAGAAGATCGCCTGCATTGAAGCTAAAGGCGCCGAGGTGCTTTACCTGCAAGCCGACGCCACCAATGCTACAGCTCTAAAGGCAGCAGTCGAAAAAGCGAAAGAGCGCTTTGGGAGGATCAACGGGGTCATCCATTCTGCCATCGTCCTAGAAGATAAGGCCCTGGAAAATATGGACGAGAATGCGCTGCGTGCTGTGCTGGCGCCAAAGGTTACGGGAGCAGTTGCGCTGTACCAGGCGTTACAAGGTGAAGAGCTGGACTTCATGCTCTTCTTTTCTTCAATTCAAACGATCTGCGGCAATCCCGGCCAAAGTAATTACGCTGCGGCATGCACGTTTAAAGATGCCTATGCACACTACCTGCGCAGCAAGGTGGTCTATCCCGTCAAGATTATCAACTGGGGATACTGGGGTGAGGTTGGCATTGTCGCCACAGAGGAACATCAGCGTCGTCTGGCGGCGCAGGGCATCTACTCGATCAGTCCTGCGGAGGGAATGGAAGCTGTCAGGAGAACGTTGGCCCATCCCGTGACGCAGGTTATGCCTATCAAGGCGAGTGCAGATCTTCTGTCGATGATGGGAGTGGATCTAACGCAACGCGTCGAATTGCTCCCTGAGGATGATCTGGTGACCTCTATCAGCGCAATTGAACGCACTGCTCAGCCAGCCGTCAAAGCCGAGCATGTGGAAAAGACTGTGGCCGCCTTCAACCAGCTTGACGAGTTCGGACAACACCTGCTGCTGGCCGCATTTCAACGAAATGGCGTGTTCCGTCGTAGTGGCGAGGGTTACGACAAAGATGATCTTAGACACCAACTCAAAATCATTCCTACGTATTTTCGCCTCTACGAAGCCCTGCTGAAAATTCTGGAGAAAGCAGGACTAATCAGCGTCAACGGACATCGACTCGTTGGCTCCTCTTCGCTTGCTAATGCCGATCTACAGGAAGATCTGAAGCATCTTGAACTGAAGAAGAATCAGTTGACGGAGGACCTGCCTGAAATTGCTCCGCACATTCGCCTCCTCTGGGCCTGTGGGCAACACTACCTGGAAATTCTGCAGGGAAAATGCGCTGCAACGGACATTGTCTTCCCGGGTCATTCAATGGAACAGGTAGAAGGCATATACAAGGGAAACACACTGGTTGATTACTTCAACCAACTGGTCGTTTGGAGCTTGCAATCCTACATCGAGAAACGACTGCCGCAACTGCGTGCGGATGAGAAGATCACCATTCTGGAAATCGGCGCCGGCACAGGCGGCACCAGCGCCGCTATCTTCGACGCACTTTCCCGCTATGCCCAACGTCTGCGCTACCTTTACACGGATATCTCCGCCCACTTCACCCAGTCTGGTAAGCGACAGTACGCGGCCTCGAACCCCCACGTGGAATTTCAAGTGTTGGACATCGAGCGGGACGTTGAGAGTCAGGGCTACGAGGTCGGCGCGTGTGACGTGGTGATAGCGACCAATGTGCTGCATGCGACGCGCCAGATTGAGCGCACGCTGAGTCACGCAAAGTCGCTGCTCAGATCTCACGGCTGGCTCATCGTGAACGAAGTAACAGAGGAACAGGATTTCACGACTCTTACGTTCGGACTGTTGGAAGGATGGTGGCTCTATGAAGACGAACAGCATCGGCTTGAATACTCGCCGCTGTTAAGCGCTGGCGACTGGAAGCGTCTGCTCAAAGAACTAGGCTTCGAGCGAGCCCTCACTTTGGCCCTACCCGGCCCCAACGGTAGAAGATTGGGGCAGAACGTAATCGTGGCTGAAAGCAACGGCTTGATCGTCCGGTCAAACGCACCCCTTTCAATGAAGGCAGCAGAGGCGTCACTCGTCCAAACTACAAACGTTACCCACGCTCATTTGCCGCTTGGTGAGAAGCTGAATACAGCAACAACTGCGAGCGTCCAAACTATGAGCGCGTCAGCGACAACAAGCGCCATAGACAAAGAAACACTCCGCCTTCACGTCGAGAATAAAATCATCGAGAGCCTTGCACTGGTCCTGCAACTGAGCGAAGAGGTCTTTGATAAGAACACGCCATACACGGAGTTTGGCGTTGATTCATTGTTGGCGGTAGACGTCATCAACAAGCTCAACGAAGTTCCGGGCATCGACCTAAGAAGCACCGACTTGTTCAACTACTCCACCGTGCGACAACTGACTGACTACATCGTCGAAGAGTGCGGAACAGACCTTCGCAAAGTTCTGCTATCCGAAGCTTCCGCGGCGGAAACGCAACCCGACCTCAGCGTTGAAGCCGGCGGAGAAAGAAGCTTACAAGCGGTTGTGCCGGCTGGACCACTTCAGACCGTAACCTTGCAGCAAACTCAGGACGTTGCCGTCATTGGCATCTCGGGCCAGTTTCCTGAAGCGAAGAATATTCATGAGTATTGGAATAATCTCAGTGGTGGCAGAAATTCAGTTCGCGAAATAACGCGCTGGAAAGACGACGAATTCTATGACCCCGATCCGCGTGCTCTTAATAAGAGCTACAGCAAATGGGGCGGGATGTTAGACGACATACATCAGTTCGAACCTACGTTCTTCAGTATCTCCCCCCGCGAAGCGGAATTGATGGACCCACAACAACGGCTCTTCCTTCAGGAGACGTGGAAGGCACTGGAAGACGCAGGTTATTCGGACAAGGAGTTGGAGGGGAAAAACTGCAGCGTCTTCGTCGGCTGTGGCTCCGGTGACTACAGCGTGAAGCTGAAAGAGAACAACGTTCCCCTCGAAGCATATTCCTTTACCGGTAACGCGAGCTCCATATTGACGGCGAGGATCTCGTACCTGCTCAATCTCAAGGGCGCCAGCGTGCCGATTGATACCGCTTGCTCCTCCTCGCTCGTCGCCATTCACCTCGCTTGCGAAAGCATCCGTCATGGTCTTTCCGAAATGGCAATTGTCGGTGGCGTAGCAGTCATGAACACTCCTGATTTTCACATCCTCGGAAGTCGTGGCGGCATGTTGTCAGTGGAAGGGCAGTGCAAGACCTTCGATGACACAGCGGACGGGTTCGTTCCGGGCGAGGCAGTTGGCGCTTTGATTCTCAAGAACATGGACGCGGCCCTGCGCGACGGCGACCACATCTACGGGATCATCAGCG
>DASQKG010000129.1:0-5133 GCA_035630655.1 Pyrinomonadaceae bacterium | reverse complement strand
AGTCGGAGTCGAGGATAACTTCTTTGAGCTGGGGGGAGATTCAATTCTCAGCATTCAAGTGATTGCGCGAGCCGTCCGGGGCGGTGTGCAGTTAACTCCACTACAGCTATTCGAACGGCAGACGATCGCCGAGTTAGCACTAGTGGCGGGCTCCGGTACTATCGTGCAGGCCGAACAAGACATCGTCACTGGCGAAGTGCCATTGACACCGATTCAGCGGTGGTTCTTTGAGTTGAACCTCCTTGATCCGCATCACTTCAACCAAGCCGTTCTTTTCGACGTTTCCCGACTAGTCAAGCCAAACCTGCTGAAGCAGGCGCTTCAGCAACTTATGTTGCACCATGACGCGCTTCGCCTGCGCTTTCATCGGAACCGGGGAACCTGGCGACAGACGCACGCCAGTCCTGGAGAAGAGATCTCATTCTCGAGAATTGATTTGTCATCTCTTCCCGAATCGCAGCATAAGACGACCATAGAATCCATGGCCCAGGAGCTTCAGGCGAGCCTCGATCTGTCGGCCGGTCCACTAATGCGAGTTGTAGTTTTCGAGTTCAATTCGGCTAAGCCGAATCGGATGTTGATGATTATTCACCACCTCATTGTGGACGGTGTCTCGTGGCGCATTCTGTTGCAAGACCTGACGACCGCCTACCAGCAACTTAGTCATGGCGAAAGGGTGACACTTCCCAGTAAGACGAATTCCTTCAGGCAGTGGGCTGATCGACTCAGTCAGCATGCTGGTTCGGTGGAGCTCAAACGAGAATTAGACCATTGGATCAAGTTAGCAGACGTGAAGATTGATCCTCTGCCGGTTGATTTTGTGACCGATGCTCGCAACGATGTGGCGTCGTCGCGCCATGCATGCGTTTCGCTAAATTCCGAAGAGACACAAGCGCTCCTGCGCGATGTACCCGGCACCTATCACACGCAAATCAATGATGTATTGCTGACCGCATTACTGGGAGCCTTTGCCAGGTGGACGGGCAAATCGTCAATGCTGTTCGATTTGGAAGCTCACGGTCGTGAACCGATCTTCCCTGACATGGATTTGTCTCGAACGGTAGGTTGGTTCACGACCATGTTTCCGGTCCTTCTCAACGTTAACGACGTGACTGACCCCGGCGAAAGATTGAAAACGATCAAAGAACAACTGCGGAGCATTCCGAACCACGGAATTGGCTTTGGCGTTTTGCGCTATCTCTGCCACGAAGAGGAGACACAACGGACGATGCGCACGCTTCCCTGTCCGCAGGTGAGCTTCAATTATCTTGGCCAGTTTGGTCGCGTCAATTCGGATTCGACGGTGCAGGAAACGCGTGAGTCGAGCGGCGAAGTTTCCAGTCCGCGGAATGACAGGGACCATCTGCTGGAAATCAACGGGAGCATTACGGACAATCGACTTCAGTTTACATGGACATACAACAAGATCCACTATCAGTCATCAACGATTGAATCGCTGGCTGAAAGTTTTCTCGCGGAGATACGAATATTGATCGCCCACTGTCAATCAGCCGAAGCTAAAGGATATACGCCGTCAGACTTCGCGAAGGCCAGGGTGACTCAGCAGGATCTTGACAAGCTGCTGGGCAAAGTAAAGAGAGGTACGACAAAAAATGTCCCTCACAACGACGGAAGACATTGAAGATATATACGAGTTGTCGCCCATGCAGCAGGGCATGCTGTTCCACACACTCTACGCCCCCGGGTCGGGTGTCTACTTCGAACAGTCGAGCATGCCGATTAGAGGGGTGAACGTGCCGGCCTTCGAACGGGCCTGGCAGGAGGTGATAAACCGTCACCCCGTTTTGCGTACTTCGTTCTACTGGGAAGACCTCGAAAAACCTCTTCAGGTAGTGCATCGAAACGCAGAACTTCCTTTGGACCAGCAGGACTGGCGCGGCGTCTCTGCGTCAGACCGGGAATGGCTGCTCAGTTCGTATCTCCAAGCCAACCGGTCTCGAGGGTTTGATCTTGCGGAATCGCCGTTGCTGCGTCTGTCGCTGCTTCGCCTCAGCGAGGATACTTATCAGTTCGTGCTCAACTTTCATCACATTCTTCTGGATGGATGGAGCAAGGACCTGATCATGAAAGAGGTCTTTACCTGCTACGAGGCCTTTTGTTGGGGGCGGGATTGCCAGCTCGCGTCGCCCCGGCCTTATGGTGAATACATCGCGTGGTTACAACAACAAGATCTCACCGAGGCAGAAGCATATTGGCGAAATGTGCTGAAAGGCTTCAACGAGCCGACTCGTCTGGGAGCAGGCCGCGCCAAAGTGTCGGATGTTGTCAAGGAAGAGTTTGGCGAAGTGGAAACGCGTTTGCCGAAATCGATCACGACCTCATTGCTAAATCTTGCGCGTGAGCAACAGTTGACTTTGAATGCGATTGTACAGGGAGCGTGGGGACTGCTTTTGAGTCGCTATACCGCCCAGGAAGACATACTCTTCGGGACAATCGTTTCCGGACGGCCGCCGCAACTCCAGGGCGTGGAATCGATGGTCGGATTATTTATCAATGCCCTGCCCGTGCGTTTGCGTGTCTCTCCAGAATCCACGGTAACCGCATATCTTAAGCAGCTTCAAAAGCAACAGGCCCAGATGCGGCAATATGAATACAGCCCGTTGTTGCGGGTACAAGGTTGGAGCGAACTGTCGAAGGGCGTGCCGTTGTTCGATAGTCTGTTGGTTTTCGAAAACTACCCGGGGAGTAGTGCTCCAGCGCAAACAGAGACTCCAGCGGAAGTAAGCATAAGTTACTTCGAGAGGACCAATTACCCGCTCACGATTATGATCGCGCCCGGTGCGGAAATCTGGCTGAAAATCCTATACAGCAAACGACAGTTTGATGATCCTGCGATAGATCGGATGCTCAGCCATTACGCCCGCATATTAGAGCAGTTTATTGAGCCGCATCGGCGCTTATCAGATTTGGAACTCCTGGATGAAACGGAACGAAAACTGATCCAGAGCTTCAGTGTCACGTCGGCGTCTTCCTCAGCGTCCAGCGCTTGCGTGCATCATCTTTTTGAGGCACAGGCAGCTCGCTCTCCTCAAGCCATTGCCTTGATCGATGATAGCGAACAGCTCACCTATATGGAGCTTGACAAGCGCGCGAACCACCTGGCTGAGCATCTGCGAGATTTGGGCATCAGCACGGAAGCGGCGGTCGGGTTGTGCTTGCCCCGTTCAGCGAAGCTGTTGATATCACTCTTGGGAATCCTGAAAGCGGGCGGTGCATACGTACCTCTCGATCCGGCCTACCCGAATGAACGCTTGCGATGGATGATAGAGAATTCGGAGTTGAAGTTGATTATTACCGGAGATGGTGCGTTAAGCAGCGATCTGGGACCAGGCATTCGCCAATTGGACCTAAACCAAATCTGCGAGCAAGGCCATAGCCAGGTTGAGAGAAAAGAGTCGGATATCACGGGCGACAATCTCGCTTACGTTCTTTATACCTCCGGGTCAACCGGGCGACCTAAGGGCGTGGCGATGCCCCACGGCGCGCTGCTAAGCTTGATTAGATGGCACTGCGACGAATTGACAACCGCTCGCAACGCGCGTGTTCTCCAGTTTGCGCCTTTGAGCTTCGACGTCTCGTTTCAGGAGATTTTCTCTACATGGTATTCGGGTGGAACAGTTATCCTGATTTCGGAACAAGAAAGGGGCGACCCGTTTGAGATGTCACGATTGCTGAAGGATCAGTCGATCGAGAGGCTATTTCTGCCGTTTGTAGCCCTCCAGCAATTGGCAGAAACGACTGACGAACAGCATGTGATCTTTTCAAGTCTTCGTGAAGTAATCACCGCCGGCGAGCAATTACAAATTACTCCCGCTGTCGCAAATTTTTTCAGGCGACACCCGGATTGCACTCTGCGTAACCAGTACGGCCCCACGGAAACGCATGTGGCAACGAATTATGACCTCACTGGCCCGCCCGACGGATGGTCCTTGCTTCCGCCGATAGGGCGAGCGGTTGCAGGACGCCAAACATATTTGCTCGATGAGCAAATGCGGCTGGTTCCGCTTGGGGTCACTGGCGAACTATACCTGGGAGGTGCAGGGTTGGCTCGTGGCTATCTGAATCGTCCCGAGTTGACTGCCGATCGCTTTCTGCCGCATCGGTTCAGCGAAGAGCCTGGGGCACGTCTGTACCGCACGGGAGATTTGGCGCGCTACTTACCTGACGGACAACTGGAGTTTCTTGGACGCCAGGATGAACAAGTGAAGATCAGAGGATATCGCGTCGAGCTGGGCGAAGTTGAAGCGGCCCTGGCTCGTCATGAAGCGATCGACGGCGCCGTGGTTTTGGTCCGCGACGAGGGCGCCGGTCGCAAACGATTAGTCTCATACGTGGTCGCGCACGACTCGCAAGAAATAGCCACGGTCGTGCTTCGTAAACACCTGCAGGGAATCTTGCCGGAATACATGATTCCCTCAGTTTTCATGCAAGTGGAAAGTTTTCCGCTCACTCCGAGCGGAAAAATTGATCGACGAGGGTTGCCCGCGCCTGAAAGAGTAGAAACGCGCGAGTGTGTGGAACCACAAAGTGAGATTGAGGAAGCATTGGCGGCGATGTGGGCAGATGTGCTTGAGATCGAGAAAGTTGGCATTCATGACAATTTCTTCGAATTGGGCGGCCACTCGCTACTGGCTACACAATTGTTGTCTCGCGTTCGAAACGCGTTCCAGCTTGAATTTCCGCTGAAGGTGATCTTTCAAGCACCCACTATCGCTGAGTTGGCAATAGCAGTAGAGGAGATGCTGATAACGGCAATGGACGACATACTTGAGAGCGAAGTTCATGAGCACTTTATCAGCGACCAGAAATCCTTCTCGCTGTAACGACAAACAATGTCCGCGCTAGATAATTACCAACGTCGCAATGCTCTTTCGGTCGAGAAGCGGCTGCTGCTCGAACAGCGCTTGCGAGGCCTAAAGGGGCCGGCGGCTTCGGCGATTCCCCGTCGTGAGCCGAATGAAACACCGCTGGCCTCCTTCGCGCAGCAGCGGTTATGGTTTTTGGACCAGTTGTTTCCGGGGAATTCCTTTTACAACATACCGGTGGTGTTGCCGATTTCGACGGGGCTGCATCCGCCTTTGTTGCGCCGCTGTCTCAACGAGATCGTGGGCC
>DASQKG010000128.1:0-8051 GCA_035630655.1 Pyrinomonadaceae bacterium | reverse complement strand
CACCGATACTTAACTTCGACGTCCCCATCAGCAGGCGGTTAACCCAACTACGTCAAACAGACCTATCGTCAGCGGCTTACGGCTCGTCACTGAACTTCCCAAACAACTGCCCCAACGAATCAGCAGCCTCGCTTTCGACGGTGAGAAACTTTGGGCGACGATTTATCTTGGTCGAGGCATCTTCGCCACTTTCGATCCTGCAACTGACGCCTGGCAAATCAGCACGGAGATTCAGCAACACGCCGCCATAAAAGCGGTCGCGGGTTCGTTTGAAAGTCCGGGCGGGGCTTGTTTCGCAGCGGGGAAACTGTGGATTGCCGGTTCTTACGGAGACTCGTTTGGCGTGGTCGATCCGCAAACGTGGAGAGCGGAACGAATCTTCAAAGTGAAGCAACAGGACCACTATGCCAGCCAGTCATACGCAAGCATTACGTTTGACGGACAGTATCTTTGGATGGCTTGGCACTGGTTCAATTACTACATTCCTCCGGGAGACGCCCAACGCCTGTTGAAGGTCGATCCGGAAACCGGCAAGGTAGCGGAGAGTTATCCTTTACCGCCCGGCACTGCTAATGATATGACGCACGGCCTCACATGGGACGGTCAACAACTCTGGCACGTGAAGGACACGCTGTTGTCCTCAATCGATGCCTCCAACGGTAATATCACCGCGCAATACAGGCTGCCTAAGTTATCTCGTCCGTCGGGTCTGGCGTGGGATGGGCAGGCGCTATGGATCGCAGAGTTTAGGGGAAGAATTTGGCGCCTTCCCTTTATCGACAACCAGAAAACTCTGGCGAGGAATTAACGCGGGCAGTAGCCCGACCGTCAGAGAGGGCGTAAGGGCACAGAACGCCCTCCCTAACGGTCGGTCTACTGCCCCCTATCAACCGCTTCACACAAGTTTCTTCTTCCACTTCCCGCGGCGAAAGACGATCGCACTGATAAAGGCGAGCGTCGAGAAAGCAATGAACATTGCCAGAAAGACGCCACGTGGGCCGATGCCAAACACTATAGCCAGCACGTAGGCAAGCGGCAGTTCCCATAACCAGAAGACAAATAGGTTGATGATCGTCGGTGTCCAGGTGTCGCCGGCGCCATTGAACGACTGCGTGATCACCATGCCATAGGCATAAAAGAGAAATCCGTAGGCGACTATCCTCAAACAGTCGACTCCGTAGGGCGCGACATTCGGATCATCCGTGAACAAGTGAATGATCTGACGAGCGAATAGAACAAAGATCAACCCTACTATTCCCAGACAGATCATGTTGTAGAAGCCTGCGCGCCAAACAGCTTTTTCCGCGCGCTCAGGCTTTCCCGCGCCCAGTGCCTGGCCCACCATCGTGGCCGCTGCGTTGGCCATACCCCATGAAGGCAATAGCGCGAAGATGATTACGCGAATACCGATCGTGTAGCCGGCAACGGCATTGCTGCCGAAGCTCGAGATGGTCCGAATCAAACCAATCCAGCTCGCCATCCCGATGAACACCTGAAACGTGGCAGTAGCTGAAAGACGTATCAACCGCGCCATAATCGCCGGCTCGAGTTTCACGTGATGTTTTCTGATATCAAAGCGCCCACCCGAACGGATCAATTTGCTAAAGGCATAAAGCACACCCGTGCCGCGCCCGATATTCGTGGCGACGGCGGCGCCCGCTACACCCATTTCCGGAAATGGTCCCAGACCGAAAATAAAGCATGGCCCAAGCAGAATATTGATCGCATTGGCCATCCACAGCACACGCATGGCAATTGCCGCATCGCCGGCGCCGCGAAAGATGGCGTTAATGAGGAACAACAACAGAATCGTCGCGTTTCCCCCCAGCATGATCTTGGTGAATCCCGAACCATGCTCGAGCACCCATGGCGATGCACCCATCAAAGCCAGCAGCTTGTCGGCAAACAAAACGCCTGTGATGGCGACGACAACTGAAACAATCAGGCCGAGTGCTATTGCCTGGACCGCGGCTCGCGCCGCACCTTCCGGATTCTTTTCACCAATACGCCGTGCCACCATCGCGGTCGCACCGATACCCAAACCGATCGCCACGGCGTACATGACAGTCAACAACGACTCGGTCAGTCCCACGGTGGCTATGGCATCGGCGCCCAGGTGGGCCACCCAGAAAATATCGACCACGGCGAAGACGCTCTCCATACACATCTCCAGCACCATGGGCACTGCCAAGAGGATTATGGCGCGACCGATTGGTCCTTTGGTGTAGTCGCGGTGTGAGCCGCGCAGCGACTCGCGGATCGCGCTCCACAAACTTTGCTGTTCGCCGCCAACTTCTGGATCGCCCGCAGAGTCTGGCGAAGGAGCGTTTAACGGTTGTGCTTGGGAGTCTGCCATGCGGATGCTTCTCTATCGTATTGTTCGACTCCGTTTAGAATGCAGACTTGTCCGCCCCGGCGTTGGGCACAAGTGCCCGTTCTAAACGGCCTATTCGGGCTTTCACTGGCTCTTGTTCTTTCGTGAAGGTTCGTGTGATTAGTGGATCAGTTTCTAGATGATGAATTATGAATGTTGAATGATCATCTTAGTCATTCATCCTTCATAATTCACCCTTCATCTCGGCCGCTCTGCCGAAATCATCCTGCAATCGCACGATATCGTCCTCGCCTAAGTAGCCGCCTCGCTGCACTTCAATAAAAACCAACGGTTCCGCGCCGGGATTCTCGACTCGGTGAGCCGCACCCACCGCGATATCGATTGCCTGCCCTGCTTCTACTATCACGTCGCGGTCGTCGAGCGTGACTTTTGCGGTTCCTTTAACCACCATCCAATGTTCGGCACGTTGCCCATGCTTCTGATAACTCAAACGCTTGCCGGGTAACACTTCGATCCGTTTGACTTTAAAACCGTCTCCTTCATCGAGCACGGTAAAGGTGCCCCACGGTCTGCGATCAAATCGTGGTGAGTTTGTGGCGTCGTTGTCTGACATGTTGTTTTTGAAACCCTGGTGTTTGGTTTGGTCAGCGGCAGCAAACTAACAGTTTGCTTTACGAGTACTAACCGGCGTTCGCGGCGCGGCGGTATTTCGCGGGCTCGCGGCTCTTCTTCTTCTTCTCGAACGACGGCGCGTATCGACCGGTGCGTTCCAGGTCGTAGATTGTATAGCCGGTATCGAAAATGTCACCGGTCGGAATGCCGCTGTCCACGCTGTAATCGAAGATCCGGCCGTCGTTGCGAACATAGACCGACCCTCTCTTCTTGGTTAGATATTGCTCGATGGATTGCAAGGCATACAAATGTCGTTGCGCGCCAAGTGTGCCGCTCGGATGACATGGCAGAAACTCTCGGCCGTCCGGCAGCGTGTAGATATTCAACTCCAGCAGGATACCCCGCTCGTAGCGTTGCCAGCGCGGCACAAATCCTTCCGGCAAACCAAACCTCTGCTTCACTGCGGGAGCCGTTGGCCGCTTTTTCGTTTTTCTGCGCGCCCGTGCCTCACGTTTGTTTTCAACGACCAGAGATGGTCTATCCGGCTCACTTGCTAAGTGATGTTGCTGGTCAGATGGGCCCTCGGAAACCAAGGAATGCGATGAAGCCAGTTGCTCTGAAATCTCAAGCAGGACTTCGTTTATCCCTTCGGCGCGCGTCTTGTCTTCGGACGCAGAATTAACCATCTGGCCCTCGGTCATCGGGGCCAATACTTCATCGCCGATGAGCGATTTCAACATTTCAATCCGAAGTTTACTTAATTCCGTGAAGCTTGCAAGGGAGTTTTACGCCGGCGGGAGATAGGCCCGAAGGGCAGTCAGTCAATAGCCACGTCCGTGAGGGCGTGGATCACGGGCTCACTTGATGTCTAAGGCGCGAAGCGCCGACAGAATGGAGGTGAGTGTCGGCCCTTTGGGCCTATACCGAGGTTTGCCGTTGACCACGCCCTTACGGGCGTGGCTATTCACTCTCGGCCCTTCGGGCCTGCTGTGGAGAAGCAAGGCAACGACTTTTTGTGCAAGGCCCGTGTTATCAGCTCGGGCTCCCGCATCCGACGCTGCCGCAGTCGGGTCTGTAAAGCAGTCGGTCTGAGCCTCGGGATCAGGTGGTTTCTGCTACCGCATCAACCGCTGCGCGAGGTTTCCAAACGGCCAGGATAGCGCCACAAATCAAGCATGCCACCAATTGATAACCAACGTTCAGCAGATACAAACCCAACTTGCGCTGTTCAAAGATCACAGTGGGAAGTTGAGTTGTGGCTACAAAACCGAGCCAAAGCCAGAAGCCGGTTTGCATGCCGTCCAAAGCGTTGGTCGCTTTGGTGTACTGAACAAAGTGCGCCAGGATGTAGGCCAGAACAAAGGAACAGACGAAAGCCATCAGGTATACGGTCCAGTTAGTTTGCGACACTATCTGTTCCTGCTGTTCCGGCGTCCAACCAATGATTCTGAGAAACAAGTTGCCAAAGATCGCGCCATACCAAAGGCCGCCAATCATGAAATGGATGATGGCCGCAACAACCACGGCCGGGTAGTTTATCTTCATCGGGTCTCCTTCAGTCGTAACGCAAACTGTTAGTTTGCGGGGCGTGGATTACAAAGATCACCGCCGCAGAATCTACCGCTTGATGAAAAATCCTGCTTCTTGAAAAATGCGAAAATTAATGGGCGGCCTCGCAAGGTTGGATGTTGGGAAGGTGGGCTGTCCGACACACTTTTAGTTTGTCGTCGCGGCCGGAAGATACGATACGTTTAAACAATCGTGTACCTATCTATTGGAGTACCGTTGTCGATAGAGGCGACAAACTGAAGTGTGTCGGACGACCGAAAAAGCACGCTCAATGGAAATCATGCGATGCCGGCGCGGCAACTTTAAACGAAAGCGGCTGAATTCGTTTTGCTTTTACTGAAATCACATTGTCCTGGTTCTGTAAGATGCCTTCAATTAAAAGGAACGGGTGGTCCACCAGCGCCAGACGGTTTTTATCAAACAACTGCGGCGTGATGATGACGTTGGCTACGCCCGTCTCGTCTTCCATTGTCAGAAACACAAACCCTTTAGCAGTGCCGGGTCGTTGCCTCACAATTACCCACCCTCCAACTTTAATCCTGCTTCCATCCCGCAGATGCTGAATATCTATCGCCCGGCAGGCGCCTAACTTATTTAGTTCATCACGATGATAGGCAACCGGATGATGACCAATCGTTAATCCTGTGCCACGAAAATCTGCATCCATCCTTTCCGGGCGCGTCATCGGCGACAGAGGCGAATTGCCGTCCTGCTCATGCAACTCTTCATAAAGTTCTCCGGCAGGCCGAACTACTCGTTCAACCTGCCACAAAGCGTCGCGACGGTTAACAGCCTTGTCCAAAGTCCAAAGTCCAAAGTCCAAAGTCCGTCTTTCGACCGGAACTTGCAATATTGGTTGAGCCTCTCTCTCAGGATTTCCCTGCTTTTTCGACTTTGGACTTTGGACTTTGGACTTTGGACTATTCTGGATGTAATTCAACGCTCCCACCGACGCCAGCTTTCTCATTTCATCCTTACGAAGCTCAGGCACACGCTGGCGTAAATCGTCGATGCTGGTAAACGGCGACTCGGCACGAGCACGCACAATTGCCTGCCCCGACTGTTCGCTTAAACCTTTCACGTATCGAAAACCGAGACGCAGGAATAGGTGCCGGGTGCCGGGTGCCGAAAAAGCAGGTGCCGGGTGTCGGGTGTCGGGTGTCGGGTGTTGGGCATTCAGTACAAGGTGGGTCATCTCATTACCCGGCACCTGGCACCCGACACCCGGCGCCTCTTCTTCCGGCACCTGACACCCGGCACCCGACACCCCTTCTTCAATCGCGCACAACCAATCCGATCGCATCACATCCACCGGTAACACTTTCAATCCATGACGCTGCGCATCCTTGACCAGAGTAAACGGTTGATAGAAGCCCATCGGCTGGTTATTCAAAATCGCCGCCGTAAACGCCGCCAGGTAATGACACTTCAAATAAGCACTGGCGTAAGCAATCAAAGCAAAACTGGCTGCGTGTGATTCAGGAAAGCCATATAGAGCAAACGATGTAATGGCCTGTATGATCTCTTCCTGTGCCTTTTGCGCAATGCCTTTATTTGCCATACCGCGGCGCAATTTTATTTCTATTTCCTTCATGCGCGCTTCCGAACGCTTGAATCCAAAGGCACGCCGCAGCTCCTCCGCTTCGCCGCCCGAGAAGTCTGCGCAGTTCATGGCCATCTTTAATAGCTGCTCCTGAAATAGCGGCACGCCCAGCGTGCGTCGTAGTACCGGTTCCAAAGAAGGATGCGCATATACGACTGGTTCGCGGCCCATCCGCCGTCTCAAATAAGGATGGACCATGTTGCCGACAATAGGACCCGGACGAATAATTGCCACCTGCACCACAATGTCGTAAAACTTCACCGGCCGAAGCCGCGGCAAACATGACATCTGCGCCCGGCTCTCAACCTGAAACATTCCAATCGTGTCAGCCTTTTGCAACGCCGCATAAACCGCAGGGTCGTCCTGCGGCAGGTGGGCCAGATCCACCTCTTCCTTGTAAGAATCTCGTATCAGTTGAATCGACTCTTCGAGCACCGCCATCATTCCCAGGCCCAGGAGATCGACCTTAATTAATCCCAGGTCGGCACAATCCTCTTTGTCCCATTGCACTACCACTCGTCCGGGCATGGCCGCGGGCTCGAGCGGGACCACCGAACTAAGCTGCCCCTGACAAATAACCATGCCGCCGGAGTGTTGGCCCAGGTGACGCGGCAGATCCTGCACCTGTTGATAAAGCTGGAAGAATTTTTTGATGCGAGGATTTCTCAAATCAAGGTTGGCATCGCGAAACTGGCGTTCGGTTGAATCCTTTGGGTCTTTCCATTCCCACGTGTGGACCAGCCCGGCCAGACGGCCGAGTGTCTCATCATCGAAACCCAAAACTTTCCCCACTTCACGCGCGGCCGAGCGGCCACGATAGGTGATCACGTTTGCCGTCATGGCCGCGCCAAGTTCTCCATAACGTTCATAAACATATTGAATGGCGCGCTCGCGTTGATCGCCGCTGGGAAGATCCAGATCGATGTCCGGCCATTCGCCACGTTCCTCGGAGAGGAATCGTTCAAACAACAACTCCATCCCGATTGGATCGACGGCGGTGATTCCGAGGCTGTAACAGACGGCGCTGTTGGCCGCCGAGCCGCGCCCCTGGATCAAGATTCCCTGCCGCCGGCAAAACTCGACAATGTCCCAGACAATCAGGAAATAACCTTCGAGTTTTAGTTTTTCGATCAGCCGCAGCTCTCTTTCTATCTGTGGGCGCGCCTGCTCGTATCTCTTGCCGGGGTAACGAAAACGCGCGCCCTCCTCCGTGCGTTGTCGTAGAAACAACGTCATCGTCTGACCGGACGGGACCGGATATTTTGGAAACTCGTAACCGAGATCTTTCAGAGTAAATTCCAGCCGTGAAGAAAGCTCGACCGTGTTGTGAATAGCTGCGGGCAGATCGGCAAAGAGTTTGTTCATCATCTTTGCTGATTTGAGATACCGCTCAGAATTTCTCGCTAGTAACTGTCCGGCAGTTTCCAGGCGCACGTGATTTCGAATGCAGGTAAAAACATCCGACACTTCGCGCTGAACGCGGCTGGCATGACAAACGCCATTAGTGGCCAGCAAAGGCAAACCAAGTCTTCCGGCAATTTCAATCACTACCTGGTTACGTGCCTCTTCATCTCGATAAAAATGTCTTTGTAGCTCGGCATAAACATTCCCTTGCCCAAATATCCCGACCAGCGATTCTGCAATCCTCTGCGCTTCTTCTGTGCTCCCTGCGTCTCTCCGGTGAAAGGCTTTTGCTAGTGGTCCATCATCTCCGCCAGTCAAACAGATCAACCCCTTGGCATGGGCAGCCAACTCCTCCGGCGTCACCGCACACTCGCCCGGCTTCGCATGCTTGGGCACGCGCAACTTCATCAAGGTGACTAGCCGGCAGAGGTTTTGATAACCAGTGCGGTTACGCACCAGGACGGGTATCGAAAAGGTTTCTTTGGGCCCGACTGAGTGTTCCTGTCCAAAGTCCAAAGTCCAATGTCC
>DASQKG010000127.1:0-13761 GCA_035630655.1 Pyrinomonadaceae bacterium | reverse complement strand
CCATTTCGGAACTCCAAATCCGTTCTGCTTGTCTCTCCAACGTTAATGCAAAAAGCATTCTTAGGATATCATCGGCAACAGGAATGCAGCCCAACGCATTTGGCTGGTACGGATCAATTATGGATTCACCGTCACTCCATCCTTGGCAACGGCCGGCCCTCGATCTTCTGTAATTCGCCCTTAAGACCTCAAAATCGAAGACTCCAATCGATCAACTGGTTTCATTTCTACTTCTAGACGTTTGTGTTGAGACGACATTAAGGACCTATCTGTCGCTGCCTGACGGGGTGGTGGATTCGGACATGAAGTATTTTGATAGAAGGAAGTACGCGAACGGTAATTTTCATGGCTTGGCAGATGGCGTGACTGCGTCAGCAAAGAGATTAATTAACAAGACCGGGCTGCAGCACGCGAAATACTACCATAGTGTCCGAAATCAACTTTATCATCAAAGATCGGTAATGACTGTCGCTCCTGACGATGTTAAGGCCCTACGCCGTTGTCGCTGCAGCATTAATGAGTAAGTTGCTCAACATTGACCTTAGCAGTGTTCTTGGTGAACAGCTCGATACGCCGGCGGCGACCATTGATCAAGAGTCATTCCTTCTTTTGAAGCAGGAACTGCCAAAAGATATCGCACGCTTCAGGAGCCTAATAGAACAAATCATTGAGAAGATCGAACCGAAGTTGGTGTATCCAAGCACAATATCGAAACTCGCGTACATTGCTACCTGTACGACTGCCACATCCTTCCCGCAAGGGCTCAAGGAATTAAGAGAACTAATCCAAGACTCCATAACCGATTCCGATATTCGTTCGTGGTTTTTGGGTCTATTGTCCGACGACGTCGAATACGATGACAAACAGGTGTTGGAAAACAGCTCCTTCATAATGGAGTTGGGTCAAGATCATATCTCACTCTATTCTCTGGTAATTGGATTGTTCTTTTTGCCACTAGATGAAATCGAGAAAGACAGCCTTTATAGATCTGATGACATTTCCTTCGTTGATAACGATGACTACAGCATCATGGGTGTATACAACGCCAGCTCCGGACTACTAAAACACTGGTTGCATGCAGGACAAAATCTTATCAAGCGATCTCCGCCTACTTCAGCGTACTTTGGAGGTCCATAAAAAACTAACGTTAGCGAATCAAGGTTTAGAAAACCTGCTACAACAGAGTGTCTCGAAAAATCCTCTGTGAGAGACTTGGCTCTGCAGTGCTTCGCTGCCAAACACCACACATATGACTGAACCAATAAAGTTTACGAAGAAAACGCGAATTAGTGTGGCTGGCCGATGCGCCTACCGTTGCTCATTTCCTGCTTGCGATAAGCCGACAGTAGGTCCCGGCGCCCGTTCCGATCAGATTGCCTTAACTGGGAAGGCGGCACACATTTTCAGTGCATCCCCAGGCGGGCCCCGTGGTCAGGGCAACCTAACCGAAGAGCAGCTGCGATCGCCTGAGAATGCCATTTGGATGTGTTCCGACCATGCCTCTTACGTCGACACGAATCGCGGTGAAAAGTTTCCACCAGCACTGCTGCTTAGTTACAAAGCACTTCAGGAAGCTCGGATTGCAAAGGAACAAGGAGGTATCAAAGCACCCACTGGGTGGTTTCATGAGTTAGAGCTTAGCGAAAGCCCAATTTTTGTCCCGAATGCGCGAATTCGATTTGGCAAACTTACTGTAGTTGTGGGAGGCAATGGCCGCGGAAAAACAGCGCTATGCGAATGGATGGCCGGGCTAGGCGATCCTTCGCAGTTACGACGCTGGGATCATCCACGCAAAGAACAATCGAAGCTTAAGTTGGAAGTGACCTATTTTGATCCTTTAGAGAAGCATGCTCGAGTCGAAGTAATTGGTAATGGCGTTATCAAATACTATCTTGAAGATAGAGAGGTGCCCTTCTATCCCTTGAAACTCGGCTTGGTCCGCCTGCCGCAGTACTTCATTAGGCAACCTCCGCACGAAGACGACACACGCGATGAGCTTCAGTTGGTCAGTGACATTCTACAGGTGTCGACATCAACAGTTCGTAATCTTATTCCTTACGTGAATCGCCACAACCAAGGTTGTGTCAAAAATCTTCGGTTAGTGGAGAACCGCAACGGTCTGGCATTGTTAGCAGATCACGAAGGTGAGAGTAAAGCCCGATGTTTTCGCCAAACATCGGATAGTCAGCAAGGAAAAACTCTCATAGAGCTTTGCGTGGCAAGGGCACGTTTCTCCGCCGAGTTCCTGCCAACCATATTAATGATTGAGGGAGGCATCCTCTCGTTCGACCCTTACAACTTCGCGAAATACGCCGAGTACTTATTGTCTGCCGATCATCATTTTCAAACGATTCTCATGCTCATAAAAGTCCCCCGTACAGACAGCATTAGATGGTCCGGATGGGAGTTTGCCCGACTTGTCGGGACAAATAAAAATGTGACAATTGATCAATCTCCATTCTAATCCCCTACTGGCATAACAAGACCTTTTCCCGATAAGGATAAAAGCGGCGTTGGGTGCCGATATTGTCCTGGCGCGCCATCAGCGCAGCTAATTTCTCAGGCCGGGCCAGCGCGCGGTAACCACGGAATAACAGTTACGGTAGAGTGAAGGTTTGGAAAAATTCTTAAGTGAGGACTCATGAGCGATAGGGGCGCACACTTTTTCCGCTGTGATCTGCAGGTTCACTCACCGCGCGATCTTAATTGGACGGGCGGAAGCCACGTAAGCGACGACGAACGACGTGACTATGCCAGTCTGCTAGTTCAGGCATGCCGCGAACGGGGCCTTCAAGGTATCGCGATTACTGACCATCACGATATGACGTTCGTACCCTTCGTTCGGCGAGCGGCCGCCGCGGAAACCGACTCTGAAGGAAGAGATCTGCCTACGGAACAGAAGCTGATCGTTTTCCCCGGCATGGAGTTAACTCTTGCGGTTCCCTGTCAGGCCCTGCTGATCTTTGATGCCGAGTTTCCTGACGATCTTTTTGATTTGGCGAGTAAAGCTCTCGCCATTACACCCACCGCAGCCGATGAAGCGAAGACAGCTCAAACGGTACGCCTGAACATTCAGACACTCACGCAACTGAAAGCCGACCTGGACAAGCACGCTTTTCTTCGTGATCGATACATCATATTGCCTAACGTGGGCGAAAATGGGCAGTTCTCGCTCCTTCGCAAGGGCCAGGCGATGAAGTATGTCGAGATGCCATGTGTCGGTGGTTACATTGACGGCGACCTCAGCAAAGTTGGCTTGGGTAATCAGAACATTATTGCCGGCAAAGCCAAAGAGTGGGGGAACAAACGCATAGCTTGTTTTCAAACCTCTGACAACAGATTTGAAGACCACCGCGATCTGGGAAAGGTTTCAACCTGGATCAAGTGGGCCATTCCAACTGCCGAGGCATTACGTCAAGCATGCCTCGCTCAGGAATCACGTGTTTCGCAAACCATCCCCCGTCTTCCCGCCGTGGTTGTTCGCAGTATCAGCGTTAGCAACAGCTCGTTTCTGGGACCTATCGATCTCGAGTTCAATCACCAATACAGCACGTTAATCGGTGGCCGTGGCACGGGTAAGTCCACCATCCTTGAGTATTTGCGCTGGGCCTTGTGCGATCAACCGCCCGGCATAGCTGATGAAGATACGCCCAACTATCTCGCTCGTCGTAGCCGGCTGATTGAACAAACTTTGAAGCCGCTGGGCGCGACGGTGCAGGTGAGCTTCGAGGTTAACGGTGTCGTTCATCTCGTGCGCCGCAGTAGTCAGGACGAGTCTCTCTTGATGAAAGTCGGGAACGATGAAATGAAACCCTGCACGGAAGAGGAAGTGCGGACGCTTTTGCCAATTCAAGCCTACAGTCAGAAGCAGCTAAGTGACGTCAGTGTGCGAGTCGACGAACTCGCACGATTCATCACCGCGCCAATCAGGGGTGACCTCGGACGCCTGGAGCGACAAGAAGCTGACCGAGCTGAGCGGATCAGGCAATCGTACGCGACCAGACGTCGTCAGCAGGGACTGGCGCAAACACTCCGCAAGCGCGAACTGGAAGAGAAGTCATTGTCAGGCCAAGCCGATGCGCTGCGCGGTGCTTTGACTGGACTGTCAGACGAGGATCGCGCCCTGTTGGAACGCGGAAAGGTCTTCGATGCGGCAGATCGTGCAGTCCAGTCCTGGCGCGATAGCGTTAATTCTTTTGAGCGCGATGCTACTATTTTACTGAGAAGCCTCAACTCTCAGCTGGAGCAGGGCGACGAGCTACCAACCGAGCCTGAAGCCGAGATTTTACGTGCGGCTCATGAAGAATACAGAACCTTGTTCGGTGATGCGACCGCCAGCATGGAGTCATTTATCACTCGGGCTGAAGCCATCGTGGCGGGGCAGGCCGGAGGTCCTTGGCGTCAGTGGTCCGATAGATTGTCGGCTTTCAGAACCTTATATGATGCCGCAGTGCAACGCTCCTCCGCTCATAGCGAGAAAATGAAGCAACTCAAGGAAATCGAGGACGAACTCGCGAAACATGTGCGAGAGACAACGCGCGTCCGCGAAGAGTTGCGGAGTCTTTCAGCCGCGGAAACAGGATACCGAAGTGAAAGAGAAGCATGGGAAGCGCTCTTAGCAGACCGCGACGGGTTACTTGATGCGCAATGCAGAACACTAACGACTAGTTCAGGCGGGACCATACGCGCTCGGGTCCAGACCTATGCCAACGCAGCAGACTTCGTTAATAGCCTCAAGCAATCGCTCAGCGGTTCACGCGTTCCAGGTGCCAAGATGGAGAAGCTTGGCGATTCGATTACTACAGCTGCCGAGCCCGGGAGTCAGTGGCGAGCAGTGCTCCTTGAGTTGGAGAACTTGGCTGAGTTCAACACCAGCGAAGAGAGCACGGAACGAAGGCCTGAGACGCCCACATTGTCCGCCGCAGGTCTTACGAACGCCGACTTGGATCGGATCGCGCAGGCGCTAAAACCGGAAGCCTGGCTCGCCCTTTCTCTCACGCCAATCAAAAGCATGCCAGTCTTCGAGTATCGAGCGCGCGAACGCGAATACATTCCATTCCGGAATGCATCCGCCGGGCAACAAGCTACTGCACTGCTGAAAACACTTCTTAATGAAGCTGGACCGCCTTTGATTATCGATCAACCAGAGGAAGATCTCGACAATCCGGTAATGCTGGAGATCGTGGAGCAGGTCTGGCAGGCAAAGCAAAAGCGTCAACTAATCTTCGCTAGTCACAACGCCAACCTCGTTGTGAATGGCGACGCTGAGCTAGTCGCCTGGTGCGACTACCGGACCACCGGCGACCAGTCCCGGGGAAGGATCGCGGGCGAAGGTGCCATCGACATTCCGATTGTCCGTGATGCCATCAAACAAATCATGGAGGGCGGCGAAGCAGCTTTCAATTTGAGAAAAGAGAAATACGGATTCTGAAGACCATTCGGCCCGGCATCCAACTTAAGCAGCCACCCTGAATCAGGGGTTAGGCTACACGCAGACGCGCAATGCCCGTCAAACAAACCGACCATTTGGGTTTCGGATAAGGCGGCGTCAAATTCGTGGTCAGGTACGTTGTTTTGCCTCACTCAGGGTTTCGTGAGAGAGCATGGCCTGCTCACAGAACGGAAACGGGCTTGACCCCCTGGTCAAGCCTTTTCTCAAAATCCGGACCGGCCGGCTGCGGTTCGACTTTGATGAGATCGTCGCTTGGACTAAGCGCTGCGCTCGCGAAGCGGAATAGGGACTTCCAGCCGATAAACCGGACTATTGTTGAGTTAGAGCACAGCTACGTACTTTTTTGTGCTCATGTATGGACCACTTAGTTAATGTTGGTTAACGCGTTTTGAGATGCCAAATTGGCATCTCAAAGTCAAGAACTCCTCTATTAAACTTTCGCCAGCCGATGCCCGAACCACCTGTCGGAGGAAGCTTCACTTTTCGGAGTCTTGAGATCGACGAACCATCGCAGTTTCCACTCTACGCGCCAAAGCAAGCGTAGATGGGTTCACGGTATACCCACAAACTTGAGAACGAATGGCCCGGTTAGGCTAACGACTGCTGCACCGATAATCATTAAGATAAATCCCGGAATCGCCAAATCTGCGAATGTGATTCCGCCTTCGCCATAGACCATCGCATTCGGCGGCGTGCTGATCGCAAATGGGATTCCGAGAGACGCGGCAATAGCGATCAAGATTGCCGTCGAGGGAGCGGGATCGATACCGGCCGCGAGCGGAATCAGCATCGTCACCGCAGCCGTATTACTCATCAACGCTGAAAGCAACGCGGTTGCAAAACAGAGGGTGAACAACCTCACCATAGGAGATACTTCCTGCCAAGGCATCACAGCACCCGCAACCCTGATCACCCCTGACTGTTCCAGTAGATTTCCGAGGGCGATGCCGCCGGCAATTAGTGTGAGCGTTGACCAGTTTATTCGCGCAAGATCATCGCGCTTGAGGAGACCAGAGCCAAACAGAACGGCAGTCGAGATCAACGCGACAATCGCTGATGACACTCCGTGGAATGGTTCTGTTAACCACGCTGCGACGGTTGCGAAGAAGACAATCATCACGAGCCTGCCACTGCGGTCTGGTGCTTTGACGGAAATGTCAGGCAACTCGGTGGTCGCACCGCGCACATGAAAGCGCACCAGCAGAACCAGCAGGCCCGCGATGAGCAGAGCTAGTGCCAGCGGGAATGCAAATAACATCCACCCGGTAAATGTGATTGGATGAGCGGAAGAGATGGCCGCGATTGCAATAGCGTTTGGACCCGTGCCAATAGGAGTCGCCATGCCGCCAAAATTCGCACCCAGTGCAATCCCCATCAAAACCGCGCGACGGAAGGAATCGCGTTTAGGCAACCCTGCAAACAGCGGATGCAGAGCGGCGATCATCATCGCGGCTGCCGCAATATTTGACATCCACATTGAGAGCATCGCCGTTGCAGCAGCGGTTGAAACCAGGAGCAAAAGCTTCGAACCCCGGGACACTCGAACCGCCAGACGCGCAATGAGGTTATCTATTCCATAACGGCTAGCCGCGACGCTAAGTGCAAACCCACCAAGGAAAAGTGCCAGCACCGGATTGGCTGACCATCCCAGCACACGCGTCAACTGAAACTGATCGCCAAAGCCATGCAAGAGCAAGGGGGTCAACGCCCAGAGGACGAATGTCGGCACGTAAGGTGGCACAACTTCGGTGAGCCAGAGCGTGAGACAAACGCCCGCCACAATCATCGCTCTTCGAAAAATCGGGTCTTCGATCCAGAATATGGAAACTGAAACGCAAGCGAAGATGAGGACAACGGCAAGCAATGGTCGGGCATAACGTCCTGCCAGACCGGGTTCGCCCGTGTGTGAATCGCGACTCTTCAATGCGCCAAATAGAGTCTGTCTTACTGAATTGGCTGAACTCAGTGCGAATGGTTGGCAGAAGCGGTCTTCAGGTATTCGGCACGCAAGAGAAAACTGCCCTCAGTGACGATGCGGTCCCCCACAGTCAAACCTTCCACGACGGGGTAGCGGCCGTTGACTTCAGGGCCAAGTCGGACTGGCCGCATAACAAATACGTTGGGCTCTTTCGTCGCGACAAACACCACTTGCTGGTTGTTGATGTTCTGAACCGCAGCCGTTGGCACAGTCGGCGCAGTAGACTCGGCACCCCCCACGGTAGCAAACGCGATGTTCACGTACATCCCAATCTTCAGCTGCTGACCGGGGTTAGCCAGTTCTACGCGAACCTGCCCCGTGCGCGTGGCAGTATCCAGGGTCGGGTCCACGTAAGAGACTCGCCCACGAAAGATCCTCCCGGGATAAGCTTCAGCGGTAATGCTAGCGCCGCTCCCAATCCGGATTCTCCCAAGGTCCTTTTCATACACCTGACCCACAACCCAAACGCTTGAGAGATCGGCAATACGCAGAATCTCTTTGTTGGCTTCTACTACTTCTCCCGGATTCGCAGCGCGAGCAATGACCGTTCCTGTGCTCGGAGCAGGCAGAGAGACCTCCGAGCTGATCTGTGATGATGATTTGAGCCCACTCACCTGTCGCTGGCTCAGACCCAACAATAGTAGCTTTTGCCGCTGCGAAGCGACTTCGGCTTCTGATCTTTTTAACTTGGTGGTGGCCTGCTCAAACTCCTCCCGGCTAGCCGCGCCAATTTCCAGCAATCGGATTGTGCGTCGATGATGCTGGTGATGTTCCTCCAAATCAGCAAGCACCGTCAGGTAACTTGATTGGGCCATCGCCAGTTCGTTGCTGAATACCATCGCTAGAGTCTGACCCCGCCTGACGCTGGCGCCCAACTCGACGTTCACTCGCCGCAGAATGCCGCCAACCACAGACACAACCGGCGTCGTGCGATAAGCGTTGTCCCGAACCACGCCCGTAGCAGTCTGACTACCGGTGTTAGCCTCCACCAGTTGTTCGCCTACCGTCTCGATCTTGATGCCAGCACGATCCACCATCTCAGGAGCGAGAGTCAGTGTCGTCTCAGTCGGCGCTGCTGGCGTACCGACACCCGGTTGCTCAAGTGAGATGTTGCGTGGAGCAGGTACGGGGCGACCGGCGCCACTCTTGTTCGATCGAAAAAACAGCCATGCGGCAACCACAGCAACTATCAGTACCGCGAGCACAGCGGTTACGATGAGCAAATACTTACGCCGGACGGCGCGCGCCTCAAGCTGATGGGCCACCTCTTCCGCGGTCGGCTCGCTTTGAGCTTTTGGTCCTTCTCTTTCACTCATTTTGTTGTCAACTCCGGCGAGGCTGACGCTCGCGAGATGTCCACCCGGGCAAGGTAAGTCGCCAGCTGAGCGTCTATGTACTCATTCTCAAGTTCGATATATCGCCGTTGCTCGGTAATGAAATCCAGCAGCGATTTCGAGCCGAGTTCGTAAGTTTGCCTCACCACGTCCAGATTCGTGCTTGCCTGTTCTTTGACCCCAACCCGATAGATCTCCATTGCGCGCGCGGCGCGTTCATACTGTGCGTAGGCTGCGGCGACTTCGCGGCGTATCGTCAGCTCAGTAAACTCGCGTCGTCGTTTAGCTGCATCCGCGTCAGCAACCGCCGCTTCAATCGCGCCCTGGTTCTTATTCAACACAGGAAGGTTGATCGTCACTCCGAAAGTAAGAAAATTGAAAACGTCCTGGACAGGCTGCAACTGACCGGCGTCACTGATCCCAAAAACAGGAAAGCTTGAATTCATCCGCTGATAACCCGCATTGATACTGGCATCAAGCCTACCTCCTGCGCGCGCTTCTACGATTCTCGCTTCAGCCAAACGCTCAACGGCACGCGCCATTTCCAGGTCGGGCCGGGTACGCAAGGCTTGCTCAATAGCCTCGGCGATAGGTTTAAGAGGCTCGATCAGATTGAGAAAGTCACCACGAAGTCGAAGCGGTTCATTGGAAGGCATACCGATCAGATTGCGCAATTCGAGCAAGGCGATTTCGACCTTGCCTTCGTTTGTCTCACGTATCGATCTCAAGCGGTTAACTTCAACCAGAACCATGTTCTGCTCAAGCGGGGGGCTGCGGCCCTCGACCACGCGCGCCTCAACCAGCCGGTAGCCGCGCTGGCTGTTCGCCAGCAAGTTTTCGGTAAATCCCAGCTTAAGAATTTCGGCAAGGCTCTGACCAAATTTCGATCGAACTTCTGCGGCCAGCATTCGCTCGCGATCAGCGACGGCTCTTTCGCGCAGCTCCAACTCACGCTCGGCCACTCTGGTTCGCGCCGCGCGTCGGCCACCCAGCTCGAGTGGCAGCATGCCCGCAACCATGATGGTGTTATCTTTGCCCGGCGGAATCTGCCGGCTTCCATTAATTTCAACTGCGGGATTCGCGCGCAAGCGGGCCTGCTTTACGAGGCCACGTGCAGCCTCGATCTCAATGCGGGCCGCCAGCAACTCACCATTATGGGCCAGAGCATAGGAGACCACTGCATCAACCATGAGTCCATCGCTAAGATCGAAGTATTTTGGTAACGAGGATTGCTGCTCTTGACGTGGAGATTCAACAGGGGCAGCACTGTGCGAAGCGGGCGACTCCTGGGCCATTATCAGGGCAACCGGCATTGCCAACTGAAGAATGGCCAGCAACACTACGCTGATCGTTCTGAAACAGGTTAAATAAGTGCCGCGTTTAAACATGTCTTCACTCTCAACCAAAAACGTCTTTGCGCCTTCCGCTTCCCTGCTCGGTTTTTCCCGAAATAAGAAATTCAGCGAGTATCAATCTCTTATCTATTTCCCAACTGCTCCGTTCAAACCACTTCTGACTCCGCTGCCAAACCCATTGAACCCTCCTGCTTCTTCAATGCGCGCGCTCTCAATGAATAGAAGATCACTGGCGTGACGATCAGCACGTGCAACAGACTCGAAACCATTCCGCCGAAGACCGGAGTTGCCAGCGGCTTCATCACTTCAGAACCTGCGCCCGTGCTCCACATAATCGGCAATAGGCCCACGACAATTGTCGTTACGGTCATCACTTTGGGACGCAAGCGCAAAAGTGCACCTTCAGTCACGGCTTCGAGAAGCGTCTCTTTATTCAATCGTCCAAGTTCTTTTATCTTTCTCGCCACCGCTTCTTCGAGATAAAAGACCATCACGATTCCGGTCTGCACCGCAGCGCCGAAAAGCGCGATGAACCCGACCCAAACCGCGACCGAAAAGTTGTATTGCAAGAGCCACAAGAGATAAAACCCCCCAGTCAAAGCAAACGGCACGGCAAGAAGAACGTGCGCCGCCTCCACCAGTGAGTGATACGTCAGATAAAGCGTGGCGAAAATAATCAGAATCACAATCGGCACGACAATCAACAGCCGCCGGCGGGCGCGTTCCTGATTTTCGTATTGTCCGCTCCACGCGATGTAATCACCCGCCGAAAGCTGTACTTGTTTTGCAATCGAGGCCTTGGCTTCCTCGACGAAACTGCCGATGTCCCGCCCGCGAACATTGAGCAAGACTGTTCCGCGAAGCAATCCATTTTCGCTTTGAATCATCGAGGGACCTTCGACGGTGCGAATGTCCGCGAGTTGCGAAAGAGGAATCGGCGCGCCCGCCGGAGAAGTTATAGGGATGCGTCCGATGGCTTCGGGTGACGAGCGAAATTCGGGCGCGTAGCGGACGCGAATGGGAAAACGGCGGCGCCCTTCAATTGACATGCTGAGGTTCGTTTCGCCGATACCTTTTTCAACCACGTCCTGAATAGTCGCAACATCAATTCCGTAACGCGCTGCCGCCTGACGATTAATTTTGATATCAATGTAGGGGGTGCCGCCGATTTGTTCGGGGTAAACATCAGCTGCGCCCGGAATCTGTTTCACCACTTCTGCAATGTGCCGCGAGGTTTTTTCCAGAGTATCCAGGTCATTGCCGAAAATCTTGATGCCTACCTGCGAGCGGATTCCGGTTGCCAGCATTTCGATGCGGTTGATAATCGGCTGGGTCCAGATATTCGTTACGCCGGGCATTCTGAGTGCCTCGTCCATTTCGGCTATCAGTTTTTCGCGCGTCATTCCCTCCCGCCACTGGTCTTCCGGCTTCAAGTGAACGATGGTTTCGTTCATGTTAACCGGCGACGGGTCGGTCGAAGTCTCGGCGCGGCCGGCTTTGCCCACGGCCCATGCGACTTCGGGGACGCCCTGCAAAATCTTATCCTGCTTGCTCAAAAGTTTGGCCGCCTCATCAAGCGAAATCGACGGGTCGGTAACCGGCATGAAGAGCAAATCGCCTTCGTTTAGCGGCGGCATAAATTCACTGCCGATTCGCGTCGCCACAAACATCGCGCCCGAGAAAAAGACAAGCGCGATCAAAACGGTGATCAGACGATGATGCAGAGCCTTAATCAGTACGGGCTTATAAATCCGGCGCAAAACGCGCATGATCGGATTCCACTCTTCGGGGCGGAGTTTACCGCCCAGCAGATAGCCGCAAAGAACCGGAACCAGCGTGACCGCCATGAATGCCGCAGCAATCATCGCGAAAGTTTTCGTGAAAGCGAGCGGGTGAAAGAGTTTTCCTTCCTGTCCGGTCAGGGCAAAAACGGGCACGAACGCGATAACGATAATTATCATTGAGAAAAAGATCGGACGCCCGACCATTTTTGTAGCTTCGAGAACGATTTCCCATACGCGCTTTCTGTCCTTTAGGGTCACGCCTTCTTTTTCCATCGCCCGGTAAGCGTTTTCGGTCACGACGATGCCGGCGTCAACGAGGTCGGAGATAGCAATCGCAATCCCGGCGAGGGACATAATGTTTGACGTTATGCCAAAGAAATACATGAACAGAAACGAGACGAGGGCGGCGAGCGGCAGGGGAATCGTGACGATTAGGATCGAGCGGAAATGCGCCAGAAATAGCAGATTGACGAGCGTCACCAAAATCAACTCTTCAATCAAAGTCCATTTAAGCGTGTTGGCTGTTCGGTCAATCAACTCCGTGCGATCGTAAAACGGGACGAGATGAACCCCTTGTGGTAGTCCGGGTTTAATTTCCTCGATTTTCTTCTTGACGTTTTCGATGGCTTCGCGGGCGCTGATGCCGTAGCGCATAATGACCACACCGCCCACGGCTTCCTTACCGTTTTTGTCCAAGGCACCGGTGCGAAAAGCGTTTCCTAATTTGACTGCAGCGATATTGCGGACATAAATCGGCGTGCCGTTTGACGCAGCGACGACGATGTTTTCGACATCGGCAACCGATTCAACCAGGCCGATTCCACGCACGACCGCCCATTGTCCGGCTTGCTCGACGACGTTCCCGCCGACGTTGTTGTTCGAACGCTCGACCGCTTCGACGACCGTTGAAAGCGGTAGGGTGTAGGCGCGAAGCTTATTGGGGTCAACATCAATCTGATACTGCTGGACAAAACCGCCAACTGTGGCGACTTCGGCTATTCCCGGAGTGGAATTGAGTTGATAACGCACAAACCAATCCTGCAGAGTCCGCAAATCGCGCAGGCTCATATCCGCTGATTCGAGCGTGTACCAATAAACTTGTCCGAGTCCGGTGGCGTCGGGTCCGAGCGTCGGCGTGACGCCGTCGGGCAATTGTCTTGTAACCAGATTTAGGCGTTCGAGAACCCGCGTTCGCGCCCAATACAGATCAACGTTGTCCTCAAAAATGACGTTGACCATTGAAAAGCTAAACGCCGAACTCGCCCTGACGGTGCGCACGCCGGGAAGCCCTTGCAGACTCGTTACCAGCGGATAAGTTACCTGGTCTTCGACTTCGCGTGGAGAACGTCCGGCCCAATCCGTAAAGACTATTACCTGGTTGTCGGAAAGGTCTGGAATCGCATCAATGGGCGTGGCTAGCAACGCCCAATAGCCCCAGGCAGCCAGCGCTATGTAGATGGCGATGACTATCCCGCGATTCTTTAAGCTGAGTTCTATGAGACGGTGAATCATTAATTAGGTGGCGGCTTCAATTGTCGTAACGCGAATTGTCTTACCGGTAACTCTGCCCTTCACCCTGACCTTCTGGCCGGCAAACTCTTTAGCTTTCTCTTGTCCGGTTTTGTCGAGTTGGTAAACAACCTTGTGGTCGCGGTCAGCCAGGAGAAAATTCCCATTCTTGACACACATCAGCGTGCAATCTTTTTCGTTCATGCCTGCCATATGTTGAAGACCACACGACGCATCGCTAATGTTCCCGACTAATGTTCTTTCCGGCGCAGGCCTGGGCTTTCTCTTCTGGCCAAGAGCCGATATAGGAATAGTTAAAGTTGCCGTTACAACTAGCACCAGGGTTAAG
>DASQKG010000126.1:0-21857 GCA_035630655.1 Pyrinomonadaceae bacterium | reverse complement strand
GACGAAATAACTTCGTTATTTCCGAAGCGTCACCGCCCGCGATTCCCAACTCTTCGCGGATGCGCTTGTGCCACAGTTCCGCCAGGGCCTCGGCACTCTCAACACTCAACCCGTGAAAATAAAGATAGTCAGCGTAGTTGTCTGACTTAAACAATTCCTGCGAATACTCGCTCGCCCTGTGTCCCATCGTCACGAGATGGAACCCGGCCACGTCCATGCGGGCAGATTCCTTCGACGCGAAGTAGTCAGCGAGGCACAGATGTTTTCCCGAAGGCTGTCGCGGGAACGTGAAGCGCATGCGCTCCGTCTTCTCATCCTCGCTGTAAACAATCAGGTCGTTGCCTTCAGACTGCGCGGGAAAGTATCCATAGACAACACGTGGTCGAAGCAACTCCTCACGTTTGCTTCGCTCTTTGATCTCTTCGTAGATCGGCCGGACCTTCTCACGCACGAGCGCTTCGTATTCTTCCGCTGGACGTCGTCCCTGTTTGAACTGCCACTGTCCTTTAAATAACGCGACCTCGTTCACAAACGAGAACACCTCGTCGAGCGCAATGTCTTCCACGACTTTTGAGCCGTAAAACGGAGCGTTTGGAATTCCGACATCGGAAGTAACCGACGATCGCGTGGTATGTGTTGTATCGCGTCCTCCGACGGACGCTCCCGCCGGCCTTGCAGGTTTGCGGAGACCCAGCTTCGCTTCTTCGCCAACTAAATCCTCTGCATCATCCATCTCTTCTGTAACGTCGCCCGCAGAGGCGCTTGCCGCTTTTGCCAGACTTTCTGTGAGAGCGTGATCGCCGTTACCGCCGACCAACTTGTCCATTGTGTGTAGGCCGGCAAAAGCGTCACGGGCGTAAAAGAGCCGGCCTTTATATAGAGACTTCAGGTCGTCTTCCACGTAACGTCGCGTCAACGCGGCGCCGCCGAGAACTACGGGCACACTAATGCCACGCTCATTCATGAGCTCAAGATTTTCTTTCATGATCAAGGTTGACTTAACCAGGAGCCCGCTCATTCCGATGGCGTCTGCCTTATGCTCTTCATACGATTGAAGGATGGCGTCAATCGTCTGCTTGATACCCAGGTTAATGACCTTGTAACCATTGTTCGTCAGGATGATATCAACCAGGTTTTTGCCAATGTCGTGTACGTCTCCTTTGACTGTGGCCAGCACCATCGTGCCTTTTGCGGTTGCCCCGCCTTTCTTTTCCATGAACGGCTCGAGAAAGCGTACCGCAGCCTTCATCGCTTCGGCGGATTGCAGCACAAACGGCAACTGCATCTGGCCGCTGCCGAACAGATCGCCCACCACTTTCATTCCCTCGAGCAAAATGTTGTTGATGATGTCCAGTGCAGGATAGCTTTCGAGGGCCGTCGTCAATTCGTCTTCCAGGCCAATCTTTTCGCCGTCGATGATGTGGTTCTTGAGGCGTTCCTCAACTGTCGCACCCTTTGAGGCTTTCTTAGACGCTCGAGTCTTCACCCCTTCGAACAGCTTCGTGAATTCGATTAGCGGATCGTAGATGCAGACGTCGCCGTCAAATTGTCGCTGATCGTAAATCAGTTCCCTCGCGACCTTGAGTTCCTTTTCACCAATGCGATTTAAAGGTTCAATCTTGCTGGCGTTGACGATAGCGGAGTCGAGACCCGCCTCGACCGCATCGTGCAAAAACACGGAGTTGAGTACCACACGCGAAGCCGGATTAAGACCGAACGAAATGTTTGAGACACCCAGAATCGTGAAGCAGCCGGGCAGCTCCTTTTTGATCTGCCGGATGCCTTCGATTGTTTCGAGTGCGTTTCTACGATCCTCTTCGATGCCGGTTGAAATCGGCAGCGCCAGGGGGTCGAAGAAGATATCGCCCGCGGGAAGATCGAACTCGCCGGTTGCCTGCTCGAAGGCTCGCTTGGCAATTCTGAACTTCCCTTCGGCCGTGCGCGCCATTCCCTCTTCATCGATGGTGCCGATGACTACGCTGGCCCCATAGCTCTTGGCCAGGTCGATTACCTTCTTAAACCGCGGCACACCATCTTCGTAGTTTGTGGAATTGAGAATGCTCTTGCCGCCGGCGTGTTGCAGGCCGGCTTCCATTTTCTCCCACTCGGTAGAATCAAACATCAACGGTAGCTTGATATTCGTCACCAGCCGCGAGGCCAGTTCGTGCATATCGTCAACACCATTGCGCCCGACAAAGTCGACGTTTACGTCGAGAATGTGCGCGCCCTCGCGTTCCTGTTCTTTGGCCAGTGCGACGAGTCCGTCCCAGTTTTCCGCGTTGAGGAGGTCTCTCATCTTCCTGGAACCGCTCGCATTCACGCGCTCGCCCACGATCAGAAACGAAGCATCTTGTACGTAAGGCTGCTGGAAATAGATGGACGACGCCGCTGGGATCAGTTTCGCCTCGCGCGACCTCGGCGAGATGCGCTGCATCGCTTCAACGACCAACTTCAAGTGCGCGGGCGTGGTGCCACAGCACCCGCCGACAACATTGACGCCGAAGTCGTTGGCAAAATGGACCACCTGGGCGGTGAAGGATTCAGGCGTCTCGTCGTAGTGCATCTTTCCATCGACAACGGAGGGCAAGCCGGCGTTTGGCAGCACGGATACGGGGAGCGGAGCGTTCTCACAAAGATAGCGAATGCTCTCCGTCATGTGTTTAGGGCCGGTACCGCAATTCATCCCGATAACGTCGATTGGAAACGGCGCTAACGCGGTCAATGCCGCCCCAATCTCGGTACCGTTGAGCATCGTGCCAAAGATTTCGATTGTGACCTGGGCGATTACCGGCACGCGCGTGCGTGTTTTTTCAAAGTGAGCAAAGATTGCGGCTAGTGCTGCTTTTGTTTGGAGTAGGTCCTGGCAGGTCTCCACGATCAGGAGGTCTGCGCCGCCATCAAGTAAGCCCCGGACCTGTTCGGAGTATGCTGCTCGGAGATCAGCAAAGGTGATGTGGCCCAACGTGGGCAGCTTGCGCCCGGGCCCCATGGAACCTGCAACCCAGCGAGGTTTCTCTTTGGTGGAATAGTCGGCCGCGACACGCCTGGCGAGGCGTGCGGCCAGGACGTTCATGTCGTAGGTCTTGTCGCCGATGCCGTATTCTTCAAAGTCCACTGGCGTGCCGTTGAACGAGTTCGTCTCAACTACGTCGCAGCCGACCTCAAGAAACGCAGCATGGACCTTCTCAACGGCGTCCGGCCGAGTCACCAACAGGTTCTCGTTGCAACCCTCGAATCGCAGGCCGCCAAAATCCTCGAGCGAAAGATTCTGGATCTGCAGATTCGTGCCCATCGCGCCGTCGAAGACAACGATGCGTTCCTTTAGTGTGTCGAGAAAGCTATTCATTTCCGATTCAATTGCCGATTGCCGGTTGCCGATTTCAGCCTGGTCCGTTATGTCCAGATAAACGGTTGCAGGGCTTCCAATTGGCAATTGGCAATCGCCAATCGGCAATGACAAAGCCCCGCGCTAAACAACGCGGGGCTTTTCAGAAACCCTATTCGATTAGTCCCTTTCGAAAGACTCGCCGAGCTGTTTAGCGGATTGTTTTTCGTGGCCGCAAGTCGCCTTAACTCACCACGTTTCTGCCAGGTTATTGAAACATCGCGTCCTGAGGCTGTCAAGGCAGGTAGTAATAATATCCAAAAGATTTCGCAGGTTTCACAAAAGCTGCTCCACGACACGCATCGCATACTGATGACAGCTCATAAGTCGATGTGAGTGTACTCGATGTGAGTGTAATCTGAGTAGTCGGCGGATTAGCTCCTTCGACGTTAAGAGCATTCCTCTATTTACGATTTTCAATTTACCAATTACCATCAGCAGCAATGCGACGCGCCATTTTCCCCGGCTCCTTCGACCCAGTAACGAATGGTCATCTCGACATCATCGAGCGGGGCTGCAAACTGTTTGACGAGATTATCGTTGCCATCCTGGTCCATCCTGAGAAGCAACCCTTCTTTACGATTGACGAGCGGCAGGAGATACTCGCTGAGGTTCTGAAACAAATCGATCGAGGTTCCTGTAGAGTGAGTGTCGACAGCTTTCAGGGACTTTTGGTCCATTACGCAGTTGCTCAACAGGCCAACGCGATTGTGCGGGGCATTCGAGCTATCTCGGATTATGAATACGAACTGCAGATGGCCCTAATGAATCGACGCCTCGAACCGAGCATCGAAACCGTTTTCATGATGCCGGCTGAAACTTATTCTTACGTTAGTTCCCGATTGGTGAAGGAGGTTTTTCAATTAGGCGGCCAGCTCGACGGCCTGATCCCGTCGCTGGTTGAGGTGAGAATGAAAGACAAATCAGAAAAACCCGCGAAAGCTTGAGGCCGAGGCTCGATTAACCCTGACATGACCACCAAAGTTGCACCTCCCGGTTTCCAACCAGCCCACAATGTGGCGAAGATGCAAGCATCGTCAACGCTCGCTGCTATGCAAGCAGCTGACGCGCTGAGGGCTTCCGGCGCAAACGTCGTTGATTTCGGCGCGGGCGAACCCGACTTCGACACACCTGACAACATCAAGCGGGCCGCTGAAGAAGCGATGCGTGCCGGTAAAACGAAATACACGCCTACCGGCGGCACGCGACTCTTACAACAGGCAATCATTGATTTCTATCGACGGGAGTTTCAGGCGGGTTTTGAACGTTCGGAGGTGATGGCCACATCTGGTGGAAAACAGGCGATTTTCAACGCGATAGTTACTTTGGTTAATCCCGGAGATGAGGTTTTGATGGCGAAGCCTTACTGGGTGACGTTTCCGGAGATCGTCGTTCTTGCTGGAGGAACACCAGTCTTTATTGAGACCGAGGAGAGCGGGTTCGTACTTACGGCTGAGCAGGTTGAGCGTGCCATCACGCCGCGCACGCGTCTAATTATTCTCAATTCGCCGTGCAATCCTTCGGGTCGTGTCATACCTCCAGCCGAATTTCGGCGAATTATGGAGGTCCTGGCTGAGCGTGGAATCTATATTATCTCGGACGAGTGCTACCTGAGGTTCGTCTATCCACCGGGCGAGGTTTTCAGCGCCGCGAGCCTTCCATCCGAACTCCGCAGCCGGCTTTGTATCGCCGGCTCCTTTTCGAAGACTTATGCAATGACGGGCTGGCGCATTGGGTATGCGCTTGCCCCCGCCGCCTGGACCAAAGAGATGCTCAAGGTCCAGGGACACTCGACAAGTAATCCGAATTCAATAGCGCAGAGTGCCGCTGTGGAAGCCTTAAATGGACCTCAGGATTCGGTCGCGGCGATGCTGGGCGAATACACAAAGCGCCGCGCGTGGCTGCTCGATGCCTTGAGTGAAATTCCGGGATTGAGTTGCAACGAACCTGAAGGCGCCTTTTACGCTTTTCCAAGTGTGCGCGGTGTGCTCAAAGGCGAGATGAGTACGTCAGACGATTTTTCGCGCCGCTTGCTGGAGGAGGAGCAAACCGTGGTCACGGACGGCGTGGGTTTCGGCGCCGAAGGTTATGTGCGTATCTCCTACGCCACCTCGATGGAGCAACTTAGGGAGGGTGTGAGGCGAATCAAACGATTTGTTGAGCAACTCAAATAAGGTTCGGTGAGTTTTATAACCGTGAACAAAAAAGGCGCCGACTGTTACCTCGGCGCCTTTCCGTTTTTGTAAGAGTTGGCTCTTAATAAAGGTTGAAGTTGTATTCCAGTTGGATATGCATCGAGACGGGGCGTCCATCCTTAGTCGCCGGAACAAACTTAATTTGACGTGCTGCGGCGATGGCTCTTTCGGTCAAGCCGTATGGCAAGCCCGAGCGAGCGCTGATGTTGGTCACCTGACCACCCGAGGTGAATACCGCTCGGAGGATAACAGTTCCCGTCACCTGGTTCTTTCGCGCTTCCTCCGTGTATTGCGGTTCAGGTTTCGAGATTACACGGGCCTTACTGGTGACATCCTTGCCACTGAAGATCTTGTTGTAATCCGTTCCGCCTCCGCCACCGCCGGGACCACCACCACCTTCACGATAGTCGCCGCCGCCGATGTTGCCGCCACGACCTGGACCATAACCTCCACCTTCACCTGGTCCCATGCCGCCGCCCGTACCGGTTCCCATACCGTTGCCGGTGCCGGGGCCAGACGAAGGATCGGTGCTCTTCGAATCACGAAGTCCGTATTGCAGATTGCGCGGATCAGGCGGCATCAGGACCGGATCGCCAACGAGGGTTGCAGCAACGGGCAGTGACGGATTCTTAATCTTCGGCGGGTTTGGATCTGGCGCCACAACCTGCGGAACCGTCAGCGATGCTTGAGGTGTCTTACCAAATGAAGCCGGCTTCGGATCCTGACGACCCCCGCCGCCACCGCCGCCCGGTTTCTCCTGCTTTGGCTTGCTTCCACCACCTTTGCCCTTGTCGAGGCCTGCAGGGCCTTCGTCAGGAGTAGGCTGCTCCGACGGAATGTCAATAAAGTTTTCGACGACCAGCTCTTCCTTAGCTGCCTGCTCGGCCGCCTGTTGTTGCTGCACGCGATCGAGCCAGATAACGCCCAATACCGCCGACATCATTATGAACAAGGCTGCGAGCACGCCAGTTGCCACGTTTGGCTGTGACAGAACACGCCAACCAGCCTGGCTGTAGCCCACCACCATGCGCTTTGTAAATCCGAATGGATCTCGCTTGAATTCCGGCCATGTCAATTCTGATTCATGGGCCACCTCTTTGACCGCATCAACCAACCTGGAGACGAGTCCGGCATCGTCCATGAATGTGACGTGATATTCGCCACGCGGCACTAACGCGCCGGCGCTGGCCCCAACAGCGGCGGCCATGACTGGCTCGCTCGGTTGAATGGAGCTGCTAAAGCTTGCTGCGCTAATTACCGGTTCAGACGGTTCGATGACGGGCGAGTTTAAGGGTGTTCCATCCACTGGACAAAAGCTGAATTTGTCTGCGAATTCTTCCCTGCATGTGGAACAAAACTTCATCGTAACTACCTCTTTTTGGCTCTGGGGGAACAGTAACGAAGACTGCGCCGCAGCATCTCCACTTTCTAACGCCGTATAATAACTGTTTGCGACTCTCTGATCGAGACTTTTTGAGGGCTCCGGGGCTATCCACTGCTCCAGCAGACCTTTCAAATCGTCCTCAGAAAGAAATTTCTCGCCTGGCCCATCGGGCTCAATAGTGCTACTCATATCAAGCTTTCTCCAAGGTAACAATTTCCCGAGTGGTGTTCAAATAAGGTTGAAGCGTACTTCTCAGTCTCTCTCGCGCTCGATGGAGGCGAGCTTTGACGGCTCCAACATCCGTACCAACCAGACTCGCGATCTCGCTCAAGGCCAGACCTTCATACTCAAAAAGAACCAGTGCCTCACGTTGCAGAGGCGGTAAACTCGAAACGGCGTCCTGAACCTTAAGACCCAGTTCCTTGTCGAGGACAGTCCGCAGCGGCTGCTTGCTTACTTCAATAAACTGATCGTCTTCGAATTCCTCTAACGCCAGTTCCCTGCCCTGCGTTCTGAGTTGTTTCAGCCAAAGATTGCGCGCCGCCGATAATAGATATGTTCGCAACGAAGCGCGTCCCGGGATAAAATTTCCTGGCTTTCTTATCAAGCTCAGAAAGCAATCGTGCGTGATGTCTTCCGCTGTCTCGACTCTTCCCGAAAGTCGGTACGAAAAACGGAATACCGGACCACGATGTCGTTCATAAACCTGAAGGAACGCCGCCGGGTCGCCAGCTCCTGCCCTTTCAAGCAAAAGTTCATCTGTGTTTCTATCTGGCAATCGGCACTCGATTCTGTAGGAATCGCTTCCTACTTGTATTACCGACAAACGGCTAAAGGATACGGCCTTCCCCTCAAAACCTTCCTTAGAAAACCGTCAGCATTTCAAACAACAACCTCAAATCTCGCGGTTGCCGGTTCAAGATCCAGAGGGAATAAGCCTTCGGGAGTGGCTAATCCTGTTCAAACCATGGCGTTGGATGCATTTAGGACCCAAACGGTTGACGACGAATTTATCGACATCTAAGATGTTTTGCGCTCCCTTTCAACCTGAGCTTTCACGAGTCGCGGGAAGCCCGTCGAGGACAGCACTAGTTATGAAGTCCCTGATATCCAAGGTGTTTGTTACCAAATTCGTAGTTTTTGTCTACTGCTTCGCCATGTTCCAGCCTGCGGCGCAGGCGCAGCTTTCCGGGGAACCTGAGCGAACCCAATTGCTCAACGGCCTGCGAGTGGTCTTCTTGCCAAGGCCCGGCGACCAGGCTGTGTTGATTAAATTGCGCATCCACAGCGGCGCAGCCTTCGACCTCGCAGGTAAGGCGGGCAGTGCAGCGCTTCTTGGTGACATCCTCTTTCCGGATCCCAGCACAAGGGAATATTTCACCGAGGAAATGCAGGGACGGCTGAACGTCGCGACGGATTACGACTCAATCACTATTACGATGCAGGGCCGCGCCCGCGAGTTTGAAAGAATCATTGAAATACTACGCACCGCTGTTGTGACGACTCAATTGACGCCGGAAAACTTTGCAAAGGTTCGCGATGGACGAATCAAGGTAACGAAGGAAACTGCCATTTCAATGGGTATGGTGGCGGACCGGGCGATTTCCGCAAGATTGTTCGGCGAGTTTCCTTATGGGAGGCCACACTATGGCACGGTTGAGTCGCTTGAACGAGTTGAACGCGGTGATCTAATGCTGGCGCGGGACCGCTTTCTAAACCCTAACAATGCCACTTTAGCCATCATTGGCGGCGTGGACCCTGGTCGCGCCAGACGCGCCTTGCGACAACTTCTCGGGATTTGGCGCAAGAGTGAACAGATCATACCTCCCACCTTTAGACAACCGACGGCGCCTGACACTCGTACCCTGATAATTAGCGCCCCGGCAGATCAAAGCGTTGAGGTCAGATTGGCAGTTCGCGGCTTAGCCCGAAAGGACGCTGATTCAGTAGTGGCGGACGTGCTGAGTCAGGTGGCACGCCAGCGGTTGGAGAAGTCAATTCCAGAACTCTCCCGAAGTCCCGTGTTCGTCAGACATGACGCTTTTAACCTCCCGGGAATGTTTGTCATGGGTGCGGCCGTGGAACATCTGCTGGCAGGAAAGTTTTTGAACGACGCTCGAGAGGTAATGAATTCGCTTGTGACTGCGCCCGTTTCCGTTGCTGAGTTAGACCAAGCCAGAAATGAAATCCTGGCAACTGGGACCAAGGAGCTAGCCAAGCCGGAAGGAAAAGCTGACTCTTGGCTCGACATGGACACTTATGGTTTGGCATCTGCTGCCGAGCAGACCCAAGCCATAGCCGCTATCACGCCTAGTGAACTTCAGCGAGTGGCGACGCGGCTTTTTCGCGACGCCGCCATCGCATCGGTTGCGGTCGGCAATTCTGAACTTGTGAAAACTAGCGTAGAACGTTACGGAAAAGTCGAGCTCATTGGAGAAGTGGTGTCGAACAACCCAGTAGCTCCAGTTCAGAATTCTGGTAAGCCTCAAACTTCAGCGCCGACGAAGCCGGAGTAATCACAAATCATTCGCAATCTGCTTGCAACCATATCAGTACCGGATTCCGCTTAACTGTGCCTGGTAGAGAAAGTGCAACTGAAATCGAACAATCGCGGCGCGTTCGCGAGATGTTCGGGAACATTGCCTCTCGCTACGATCTTTTAAATCATCTGCTGTCTGGCAACATCGATAAGAGATGGAGGCGACGTGTCGCGAACTCGCTTTACGCAACGCTGCCCTCGAAGGGCAATCGTACGCCTCGGATTCTGGATGTGGCATGCGGTACCGGCGACCTCTCGCTAACGCTGTTTGAAAAGGGCGAAGCACGAATCATAGGGATCGACTTCTGCCGCCCCATGCTTGAGATCGCAAATGCGAAGGCTTTGAAGAACGGCAGTTCTATCCCGTTTATCGAAGGCGATGCGCTGGAGATGCCGTTTGCCGATCAATCTTTCGATGCAGCTACCATAGGTTTCGGATTGCGCAATCTCGCAAGCTTGGAATCAGGAATCAAGGAGCTCTTTCGAGTGTTAAAGCCTGGTGGCCGACTATTTGTTTTGGAATTCTCCAAACCAGGCACACCGATATTGCGATCACTTTTTAAGGTCTATTTTACGAAAGTGTTGCCAGTCTTCGGAGGGTTGATAAGCGGATCTCGAAGGGCATATGAATATCTGCCAGATTCGGTTTCGCACTTTCCGGATCAAGCGAAACTGGCTTCCATCATGACCGACGCCGGTTTTAATGATGTAACTTTTCAGAATTTTAGTGGAGGAATTGCGGCGCTACACATTGGCAAGCGCGCGGGCTAATACAAGATTGGTTGCAAGCGACCAGCTTGCGACCATTAGAACGCAGCCCGGAGGGGTTGTCTTGCGAGCGTGCGGTTGTCGGGGCCACGCGACTCATTTAGGCATTCCTTCGGGCTACGTTCTTGTTAGCGCTCTAAACTGCACCTCACTTGTCGCTGTGATATTATCCTCGCGAATTCCATCCCTTCAAAGTTACTAGAGACCAGCGCGTAGTGCGTTCAGTTTTCAAGTATAAGGTTTTCGGTGCGTTGCGACGCTTCGCGATCTTTTTGCTCGTGGTGTGGACGGTTGTCTCGCTGGTAACTCTTTTGATTGAACTTGTGCCGGGTGACCCGGCCGTCTCCGTTTTGGGTGAACAGGCTACTCCCGAGCAGTTTGCTCAGTTTCGTGAGAAACATGGGCTCGACCGTCCTCCATTTTTCTTTTCCTTTCCCAGAAACCCTGAAGGCGCACGACACCTCCAGTGGCATGGCGCCGACAATCGCTACACGGAATACTGGCTCGCACTGTTTCACGGAGACATGGGCCGTTCGTTTCGTACGGACCGTCCCGTCAGCGAATTAATCTTGGAAAGATATCCGGCGACCATCGAGCTCGCGGTCGCCGCGCTATTCATCGCGGTCTTGATCGCTATTCCGCTCGGGGTGATTGCGGGAAAGAATCGAGGAACCTGGATAGACAACCTGGCGTCGGTGGTCGCCCTGATCGGCATCAGCCTGCCCGGCTTCGTTATTGGACCAATGTTGGTCTACGTGTTCGCAGTCAAACTTGGCTGGCTTGCTCCTTCGGGCCGCTTCGACTGGACCGATCTTATTCTTCCCTCCGTCACCCTTGGCGCGGCTTTGTCGGCGATTTTGACCCGGATGGTCCGTTCATCGGTAATCGAGGAATTAGGCGAGGATTACGTCAGGACAGCGCGTGCTAAGGGCCTTAGCGAAACCCAGGTAGTCTACAAACACGTTTTGAAGAACGGGCTCATTCCCGTTGTCACGATTCTAGGCCTCCAGCTAGGAATTCTGTTGGCCGGAGCCATCATTACCGAAAAGATCTTCGGCTGGCCCGGGCTGGGACTCTTGCTCGTTGAAGACGGAATTGGCAAACGTGATTACAGGGTCGTACAGGGATGCGTTCTCGTAATTAGTATCACTTATATTGTCGCCAACATGCTTACTGATACGATTTACCGGTGGCTGGATCCCAGGATTCGCGTCTCTTGAATTTATGTTGTTCGCCGAACCTTGCACCTGGCCCTTTCTACCCAAAGCCCTGCGCGTCGTCAGAATATTTTATGAATCGGTTGACCATTATCGGCATTGTCATCGTTGTAATACTGGTGATCATTGCCATCTTCGCTCCATTAATTGCCACGCACGACGTTGGTGCTACTAACCTCTCGCTGCGCTATCTTCCCCCATCAGCCGAATACTGGTTTGGAACTGACTCAACCGGGCGGGATATATTCTCGCGCGTAGTCTTTGGCGCGCGCATTTCTCTGAAAGTGGGTCTCGTCGTGGTATCGGTCTCAGCAGTTGTAGGGACAATGCTGGGGGCGTTGGCCGGGTATTATGGAGGCTGGATCGACCGTGTGATCTCCGGCTACGTATTCAATGTCTTTCTGGCTTTTCCGGGTTTGCTGTTAGCAATTGCGATGGTCGCGTTCCTGGGTGCGGGATTAAACAAGCTGATCTTTGCGCTTTGCATAATTGGTTGGGTTGGGTATGCACGCCTGATTCGAGGACAAGTATTGAAGGTGCGTGAATACGACTTTGTTCAGGCTGCCCGCGCACTTGGCGCAAGCGATGCTCGCATACTTTTTATCCATATCCTGCCTAATGCAATTCAACCTTTGATCGTTCAAGCTAGCCTGGGTATGGCGGGGGCAGTCTTGTCGGAAGCGTCGCTGTCTTTTCTAGGCCTTGGCGTGCCACCACCTGCACCCTCATGGGGCGTCATGATTGAAGAGGCGCGAGATTTATCAACTTTGCAAGCCGCGCCACATGCTCTAATTTTTCCGGGCATTGCCATCGCCCTCACCGTACTTGCCTTCAACTTTCTCGGCGACGGGTTACGAGAATACCTCGATCCCCGGCAACGCGCGCGCTGATCGTCTATCTTATATCTTAAGGTCAATTCATACGTGATGTCCGTCTGACGATGCGAAGAATGTTCAAGATCCTGTTTCGGGTGTTTCTGGGCATCCTGCTCGGTGTCGTTATCTACGAAGGGTACATGTTTAGCCAGGTTCGGCGTTTAGGATCCGGCAACCCGGCGACGACATCGTTGATTGAGGCGCGCGCGAGCGAAGCACGCGCTCGCGGAGAACAACCGAGGCGGGAACAGGTATGGGTCAGTTTGGACAGGATTTCGCCCAATCTGCAGCGCGCAGTGCTAGCAGGTGAAGATACGAACTTTGTCACCCACAACGGCTTCGATTACAAAGCGATTCAAAAAACGTGGGACGAAGCACTGCGAGACGCGGCCCGCGAAGCCAAGAACGAAGGTGAGAATGACGATTGGCTACCAAATATTCCGGAATTCAAACGCGGCGCTTCTACTGTCTCCCAGCAGCTGGCGAAGAACCTTTATCTTTCGTCACGTCGATCGTTTTTTCGAAAGGGGCAGGAGGCCGTGCTCACATTGATGCTAGAGCGAACGCTCTCGAAGCATCGCCTTCTTGAGATTTACTTGAACGTCATCGAGTGGGGGGACGGAATATATGGGGCCGAGGCTGCTTCTCAATACTACTTTCATAAACCCGCTAGTGCGCTTAACGCAAATCAAGCAGCATTCCTCTCGGCCATGATTCCCAATCCGCGAACCGTGTTTAATCCGCGCGTGAATCCGCGGCGTGTAGCTCGTCGACAGAGAATCATCGCGCGCGGAATGCCTTATGTCAGGATTCCCTGAGCCTCGGCTACAAAAAGAAAAGCCGTTTCCGAAGAAACGGCTTTCCTGGTTTAGTTTCAAGAGTGGCTAGACCGCAAATTCACTTGCCATTTGCAACTCCGCTTTTCGTAGTTCAAAGCGTGCCCGGCCAAGGTTGCCTTCAGGGTTTATTGCCAGGACCACGAAATAGTCTCGACCCAGAAGCCGCATCAGGACCACTGCACCATCTAAAGAGATGACGAGTTCATGCAGATTGCCTAGTCCTGTATCTTTTCCAGCGCGCTGTGCATTCCGCACCAGAGAAGTAAACTCAGCGGCGGCCACGTCCAGATTGGCTTCTTGGCCTGCCTGTTTTAGCGAGCGTTCTACGGCGATACCGTCTACGCCCATAATGAGTGCACCGAGGCTTCCCTCCGTGCGCTCAATGATTGTTTCAAGTATTTCTTTGAACATTGCGTCTCCCCCTATGGTCGCTGGCCGCCGAGTACGCCTGGACGGGCGGTCGAGGCGCCCGGTCCTGGCACCGCGGGGGTTCCAGGTACCACTGTAGGAGCCGGCATTAAGTTACCGGGGGTTTGCGGTGCGGTTTGCTGCTGTTGTTGCAGCTGCGTCGGCGTCGGTGTATTGCTTGTCGGATTGCCCAAAGGCACAGGCTGCGAGATTGTGGTGGTTCGCTGACCAGTGCTCACCGTGCCGGAGGTAGGCCGTCCTTGATAATCTGGACGGTAAATACGAGGAGTGATGAAGAAGAGGATTTCACTGCTTTGACGAGTGGTGAGTTTTCGTTTGAAGAGATTTCCAAACACCGGTATAGAAGCCAGGCCCGGAGTGCGTTGTCGCGTTTCGCCTTCGGTGTCGGCTAGTACGCCGCCCATCACGGTCGTGCCGCCATCTGGCACCAGTACTTCTGTCTGCATGCGCTGGGTGTCAATACCCGGAACCCCGCCCACTGCAATACCCGTGTTAATTGTATTGTTCTCAACCGTCACTCGAAGAATAACAGTGCCTACGTCTGTAATCTGCGGAGTGATCGAGAGACGCAAAGGAACGGAGACAAATGTCGTAGTAACGACCGCCGTTCCGCTGGCAGCTTGAGTAGTCTGAACCGGAATCTGTTGGCCACTCTCAATTTGGGCCGGTCGATTGTTCAAGGCAGTCACGCGTGGGGTCGCCACTGTCTTGGCTTCGCCTCTCGTTTCCGCGAGGGTGATCAACGCGCTGATCTGTGCGGTACCGAATAGACCGGTCGTCAAACCGATCACGGTGCTCGCAGCTGCTGCCCCCAACGCTCCTAGGGGCTGGTTAGTGCCGGCTAGTCCGCCGAACACGCCAAAAGGATTCGGTCCACTCTGAAGACCTCCGGTTCCCGATCCACCGCCTCCCGAACCTGAGCCCGTGGAAGTCGCAGGCAAGGTTGAAATATTGCCCAGACTACCGCGCCCCAAATTGATGACGCCGGCGGACAGCTGAGCTCCCAAGTCGCGGCTAAAGTTTCGGTTCGCGATGACGATTCTAGTTTCAATTTCAACCTGCGGTTCCGGTTGATCCAGAATCGCGGCCAGTTGACGAATCGCCTCGATGTTTTCTTTGACGTCTGTGATGATCAGTGTGTTACTACGACCGTCCACCTCAATCGATCCACGGCGCGAAAGTCGTCGGGAAATGATTGGTAGTAGGCCTTGATCGCCGCTGCCTCCAGTGGCATCGCCACCTGCTCCACCGCTGAAGCTGAGGTTGGTCGCACCGCCCGAGAAGGCGCCGGTAGAACCAGCAGCCTGAGCCAAGGTTCCCGAGGCGCGAGCGTAATTCAGACGGATAAACTCGGTGACCAGGGGCGACGCATCAAGTCTTGAATCATTGATAACCTTTTGGGTTTCAGATTCCTGGGCTAGCACAGATGTGGTGGCGACGCGCAGGATGTTGCCATTAGCCTCAATGCCCAGGCGATTAGCCTTGAGCACAGCGTCCAAGGCGACGTTCCAGGGAACGTCTTGAACGTTGACAGTTACGGCAACGGCACCGACGGACGAGTCAATCACAAAATTAACGCCGTACTGTTCTGTGATGTAATTAAGTATGTCGCGAATGTCGGCGTTGACGACGTTAAGATTGATCGGCTCACCAACAAAACCCGGTTGACCGTAATTTCGGCCTTGTTGAGACTGTAATGCCGGAGCACTTGGCACGGAAACTGGCGTGGGCGAGGGCTGCTGCTGTGGTTCCGTTGCCACAATCGGGCCCTCGGTCTTGTTCGTGTCGGTGTCACCCGGCGACGCCCAAATATTAGCGCTGCAGATACACATGAATACCAGGACGAGCGCAGTCCTCTGTATGGCATTTGTGGTACGAGACTTATAAACCATCTTTTCCCTCCTTAAGGGAATTGGAAGACGTTTGTCGCCACGCGCTACGCTCGTTGCTGCTGCAGTTAAAAGCGCGCGCCGCACAGTGCGACTTAGTCCTGGGTTGATTGTCAAACTGCGTAGCTTAGGGATTGGTGACAAAAACACTACGCGCGGAGAGCATTTCGTTTGAAAGAACTCAAGCGAAACTGAGGATGTTAAGGCTTGTCAGCAGCGGGCTTTTGCTCCGACGATTTTTCGGAGGCGAACGCTGGAGTTGTAGGGGCAGACTTGACGGCCGACATGTCTTCTGTGGGGTTCGGCTGTCTTAGCGGTTTCATTTCAACAGAGCGTTCACGTCGACCATCCGTGAATACCACCTCACGGCGGAACACGAGACGGTTGTCTTCGATGGCAACCAACTGACCATCATAAAAACGCTCACCTGGATAAATAACATATGACAATTTGATCGGCGAAGCTTCGACGATTGCAGCGTAGCCCCGCGGGGTCCGAGATATTCCCACAACCTGCATTTCATTCAACAGAAAAGCTGTCGTTGGCTTCGGCGCCGCAACTCTAGCGCTCATAGCGGCCTGCTTCTGCGCCTTGTATTGTGCAATCCGTTCCTGAATAGAGGGGGGCATGACGATGCCACTGCTCTTAACGCGAGCGCGTGGCGGCTCGTACTTGCTGAAAGGATCGCGACCGCCTTGATTCGAGCGCGGTTTCACTCCGCTTTTGTCTTGAGCATGGACAGCCATGGCACTGCCAGTCAATACAAATGCAGATACAGCAAGAAGGACAGCTAACCGGTATCTTATGTTCTTTGTTACAGGATTCATGATAGTTACTTTCTGAATGGTCCTCTAAGACTATTTAGCGGCTTGGGGGGGAGGAGCAGCCGGGAGCTGCCCAGAGCCGGCAGGTTGAGCATTGGCGGGCTTCTGAAGTTTTTCGGCTGAAACGTAATAGGCGGTTAGATCAAAAGTTGCGTCTACGGTCCTTGCCCCAGCTTGTTTATCAGACTGATTGAGCTGAAAATTGGTGATCGAGACGATTCGCTGATAGTGGGCCAGTTGCTCGAAGAAAACGCGCAGCGCGGCAAAGGAGCTGGTTACACTGACCTCGATTTTCTTTCCGCTATAGTTCTCTTCTTGGACATCGTCCTTCGGCAGGAATTTCCTGAGTATCAAACCATTGGACCTGGCACGATCCTGAACCCCTTGGAGAACCATTGTTAGCTCGCGCTGCTCCGGGAGAAGAGCTTTTAGTTCCTCGTATTCTTCCTGTCGCGACTTATAGACCGCTCGGAAGTCGTTCAATCTCTGGGAGGCGATCTGGGCCTGCGCGTTTCTCGGAAGAAGTTGTGCAACTTCAGCATTGACTGACTGTGTCTCCGCCTTGGTTGGCTTTGTAACGAAATACCAAAAGCCGGCGTACATAACCATGGCAACGCCAAGAAAAATTCCAAACCGGAAGTACCAGGGCATTGTTTGAAGATTACCAATTTTCATTTGTTTAGTTCCTTCCCCTATCAGGGGGCTGCAGAAGCATCTATCAGCGTGGCTTACTTTTTGGCCACCTGATTTGCGGCAGGATTCGCGCTCGATTGAGCTTTAGCTTTCGAACCGTAGCTACACTTGACGGTAAACCCTACTACCTCGACTGGCGGAACGGCTGCAGCCTCACTTGGCGATGCTGCCACTTTATCGCCTGAAGAATTCTGGACCACTTCGCGCTGAGTTTCTATACTCAGGTTTGTAAATAATCCTGATGAGAATTCTAGGCTCTGACCAAATTTTGTGACCGTGGTCTCGTTTGGCGAAAGACCTTTGATCGTCAGCTCGCCATCCTTTTGCTCAAGACTTCTCAGGTATAAACCTGGCACACTGTCGAACCGAGCCTTGATTTCGCGGAGCACGGTGCTCGGGCCCTGTTGCGACTCGCGCAATCTCTTTATCGCATCGATCCGGCCCTGAATGTCCTTGGCCTTCTTCTCCAACTCAGCTTGCTCTTTGTTTACTGCCAGCATTTGCTGATTGATGCGTTTCTGGTTCTCCAGTTCGTGCTTTGCGGCGGCATGAGCTGAGTGTGAACTCACGTAATCGTAGCCAGCGCCTACCAGCAATAAACCAAATACAGTAACTGCCAGCAGCAGTGTTTGCACCCTCGGGCTCGCCACCTTGGCTTCGACCATCGCTGCCCCAGTCGGGCGTTCCGTAATCGATTCAAGTAAGTTAATCTTGATCATGCCTCTTCCACTCCTCTCAGGGCGAGACCGACGGCAATTGCCATATCAGGGACGATCTCTTTCATGTAATCCGGATCAAACTTTCTACCGTCAACCTGTATTTGTCGAAAGGGATCAAAAAGCTCAACGGGGATCTCAAACCGCTTGGCGAGATATTCAGGCAGTCCGGGTAGTTTGGAACCACCGCCAGCTACCAAAATCTTCTGGATCGCTTCCTCCGTTTCTTCCGCAGTCGCGCGATAGAAATCCATGGTCTTGCGAACCTCTAATGCAAGTATGTCTGAAACGGTTTCCATGATCGGCTGGATCGGCCGGGCATCCACGCCTTCCGGTAATGGACAACCGCGTTTGACTGCTTCTGCTTGTTCAAACGACAAGCCCAACTCCTTTTGCAGAAGGCTCGTGTATTGATTGCCGCCCACAGAAGCGTCACGCGCAAAAACCGACCGTGATCCGTTAAGGATGTTAATGTTCATCGTGGCAGAGCCAATATTAAGCAGGGCCACGACTTCACCAGCCTTGGGCTGATAATTAAGTTCATAACAGTTCTGCAAAGCAAAAGCATCGACGTCGATAATTACCGGTTGTTTTCCTGCCAATTGAATCGCTTGCTTAACGTTTGCAATCTTGTCGCTTTTGCATGCCGCCATCAACACGTTGAGTGCATCCGACGAACTGCTGGTGACTTGGTAGTCCAAATTGACGTCTGAGATATCAAACGGAATATGCTCTTCTGCGTGCCAGCTAAACGACTCTTGGAGTTCGTCCTTACTCATCTGTGGGAGAACGATGTTCTTCACAATCACAGAATGGCCGCTCACGCCGGCCGCAATTCTTGAGGTCTTAATCTGGTGCTCGTTGAAAATGCTTGTAATCACGTTGGCAACGTTATTGAGCTCCATGATTTGACCATCCACGATTGTATCGGGCTGTAGACTTTCGAACCCCAGATTTACCAGCTGTAGGGTGCTGCCCTTCTTCTGTAGTTCCACAGCTTTCACTGAACTTGACCCAATATCGAGACCAACAAGATTCTTCTTGCCACTTTTTTTGAACATGATCTATTTAATCCTCGTGATGAAAAGAGAGCGAATCTTGTGTTGTTGACGGAGGCGAGCGCGGGCTTTCATCGCTCTTGAGAGCCGGCTCTTAACCGTTTTGGCGGGAGTGGATGGCTTATCGTTTTTCAACGCTATCAACCTCTGCAAGCGGTTTTGGAATCTACTTCAGTGTAGGTACCAAGCGCGGACGGATTGGTTAAACTTTTGAGTTTAAACTGCGATGGGGGTTCCTGGAAGTTGCCTTCCGCTAATCCGAAGGCGAGAGAAACGGCATGAGAAGTATGGGTTAGTGACCTTTGTAAGGCAGCATCCTCACTGCCGACGTCATGCAGACTACCCTACAGCCAAAACATTGTCAACTAGTATTTTGCAGTGTTTAACTCCCGATATTGCAATAATAAATGACGATTGAGGCGTCGGAAATGGACCGCACCCGCCGATTTTCTGGAATCTATTTGCGGACTTCCAGAACTGATTAGGAGTTATTTTGGGATGGCTTGCGGGTACTCGAAAGTATGGTTAGGATTCCATGGATGAAACGTGCCCGCTGGATAATGGTCTTTGTCGTTTTAGCAGTTTTTCTGGCCATCGGCTGGCTAATTTGGGCTCGGCCTACAGAGATTGATATGTCCGCCTACGCTCCAGCTAACTCGCTGTTGTACATCGAGAGCAACGATCCATTGCTAGTGGTTCAGGCAATAGTGGAGACTGATGCTTGGAAGCTGCTGAAAAGGCCAGGTGAAGCCGATTGGAATATTGGACAAAGCAGTTGGACCAGAAAGCTAATCAGAGTTACGGGTATTGGCGCGATTCAGTCGGTAATCCTAAGCAGGGCCCAAATCGCAATCGTAGTTACTAACCTGGGTACCGTGCAGGAGGGGGCCACACTTCGGGTGAAACCGGAGGCCGCACTTATTATTGAGACCCACACTTCGGAAACTCGAATCCGAACCACATTCGAACAAGCTATCAAGGATCTGGCTCACGCGACGTATCACAACCCGACATTACGCCGCACGTTGATCAACGGCGTTGAGTTCGTGGAGTGGAGAAGTAAGGAAGGCTCGCGTCAAATAGTCACAGCTGTAGTAGGTAGCCTACTAGTAGTAGGAAACAGTGAAGCGGCGGTCCAACAGGTCTTGGACAGTGCCGGCCGGCGCAAGCCGAGTTTGATTGACGACCCGAATCTACATCGATTGAGACGCCAGTATGGAGGAAATGAGCTTTTGACGTTTGGTTATGTACCTCAGGAAAAGAGCACGCATTTACTTTCCTTCGCAATGCCCTTAATTCTCGGTCAAGCTCCCGGCGACGTTGGACTTCCCAGGGTTATCACTACCGGCGCAGCGAAGATGTTTGGCAATATCGCTTGGGGTTCACGGCCGTTCCGGAATGGGATCGAGGATCGCTACGTCATTTCGCTTCAACCTTCTCTGCTTAGTCAACTTTCGCCTGCTTTCTCACAGCTCACGCCGGCTCATGTGAACAGTCGTCATCTGCCAGGGGACGCATATTCTGTTACCTACTACAGATTTGAGAATCCCGATCTAGCGTGGGAAGGCCTGAAAACATCTATATCATCGAATGTTGATGCTCTGTCCGCGGTCGTGTTTTCGTCTCTTCTGAAATCGGCTCTTACTTCTTATGGAATACATGAGCCAGAAGAATTTCTTCGACTAGTCAAGGGCGAGATTCTTACTTTGCGTCTGGATCGCGACGGCGAACACACAATATTGATAGCGGGAATCAGGGATCGCGAAGCCCTGCGTGGTCTTATAGCCAAGTCTATGAGCATTCAGACCGGAACTCCTGAAGGAGTGGAACTCTTTGCCGAAGCTGGGGGCGAGATGGGCGCTAGTATCACTGATGACGTTGTCATCCTGGGGACGTTAACAGATGTTCGCCTGCACTTAGAGAATAGGTTGACAAATGCGACGTCAGATCAAGAGCAGCTGCGCCGAACCACTTTTTTTACGCCTCTTTCCGGTCCAAGTCCAATTCTTACTTATACAGACGATAGCGATCGCGTTCGCCGGTTCATTTCGACGATCATGGCGGCGCGCGGAACACCGGCTGAAGACCTAGTAAATCTTGAACCGGCAATTGCCAAACTGCCGTATTCCGCTACGGAAACAAGGCTGGTTGGTGAGGGCTTAGAGAGAATCACGCGCTCGCCACTTGGACAGTTCAGCACTTTCCTTCCGTTGCTGATCCCTGATCAACCTCGGCCCCAAGGCTCAACGGTACCGACGCAGTAGCTATGACTCACGGGCCACAATTTGAACTGCTCGCAGGAACAAGCAACCGCGGAAAAATTCGTGAGATTCAAGATGTCCTAGCGGATTTGCCTATAGTCCTTCGGAGCGTCACCGACTTTCCAGGCATTCCAATTGTTGACGAAGTAGGAAAGACTTATGAAGTGAACGCTGCTCTGAAAGCCTTGAGCTACGCAAATTGGACGAGTTTGACCACGCTCGCTGATGACTCCGGCCTTGAGGTTGATGCTCTAGATGGGATGCCTGGTCCATTCTCTGCGCGATATGGAGGGGACTTCGCCTCGGGCAGCGATCGGACGAGGCAACTGCTATCAGCTTTGGGCCAAAAGCAGACTGAGCCCCGGACTGCCAGGTTCGTGTGCTGTCTGACTCTCGCCGGCTGGGACCTTCCTCACCACGAACGCATTGGTGAGCCGGTAATATTGAAGGTTTCAAAAGGTCAAATCGAAGGCCAGATCGCGAAAGAACCACGGGGCTTAAATGGATTCGGTTACGATCCCGTCTTCGTGCCAGTCGGCCATGAAATGACGTTCGCCGAACTACCGACCGCGCTCAAGAACAGAATTAGTCACCGAGCCCAGGCGCTGGCAGCGATGCGAACTTTCCTTGAAGACTGGGTTAGGCAAGCTTGACCGTTCATCTGGCCGGCCCATAGAATGCTCGACAGTTCGTTTGCATTCGTTTAATCGGGGCGTAGCACAGCCTGGTAGTGCGCTCGGTTTGGGACCGAGAGGTCGGAGGTTCGAATCCTCTCGCCCCGACCA
>DASQKG010000125.1:0-12003 GCA_035630655.1 Pyrinomonadaceae bacterium | reverse complement strand
CCAGGTGGTACTGACAAGGATCTACAAATGAAATTGTTCAATATTATTTCGGCACGCTTACACGGTCTTGTTCAGCGTGAGACGGTGATAGACGACATTGATAAGGAGTTTGGCTTTCACCTTGAAATGGAAACGAAGGCGAACCTCGAACGAGGAATGTCGAACGACGAGGCCCGCCGGGCTGCGATCAGGAGTTTTGGCAATTTCGACAGCGTCAGAGACAAGGCATATGAGGTCAGGGGTGGGGGAATGATGGAAGCTCTATTACAAGACATCCGGTACGCGGCGCGAAGCCTCGTCAAACAGAAGACGTTCACAGTTGTTGCCGTGATTACCTTAGCGCTCGGGATTGGCGCGAACACAGCAATATTTTCTGTAGTTAATCAACTGCTCTTGCGGCCGTTGCCATACGCAGATGCTGATCGGCTGGTGATGCTTTGGGAAGTCTCATCCGAGGGCCAGCATCAGAATGTAACCTCGCGGGCCAACTTCAGCGGCTGGCGCGACCAGAACACGAGTTTTGAAGGTATGGCTGCGTTTACTGATCAACGTCTTAACCTCACCGGCTCGGGTGAGGCTGAAGAGGTGTCGGTCCAGTTTGCCACAACCGAACTGTTTCGCGTTCTCGGTGTGGAGCCGATCCTGGGCAGGGGGATGACTGCGGAGGACGGTAAAACCGGCGCGCCAAATATCGTAGTTCTCGGTTACAACTTTTGGCAGAGACGCTTTGGTGGCGATGCACAAATTATGGGCAAGCCGATCATGCTCAACGGAGAACCGTTTACTGTCGTCGGTGTTATGCCTCCGAATTTTCAGTGGCACATTAGACAGCGTTCAGGTACGGGTAGGGCCGCCGAAATCTGGACGGTGCTCCCCATGCCGCCGCTGACGGGTGAAAATGCTACTTCACGCGGACGTTTTCTTTCCGTGGTAGCGCGACTAAAAGGAGGCGCCACTCTGCAACAGGCAACAGCCGACATGAAGACTATTGCCTCTCGACTTGAACAGGATGCACCGCGGTTTAACAGGGGAACTGGAACCGAGGTCATTCCGCTTCGCGACCAGTTCGTCGGTAACGTTAGATTCGCGCTCTGGATCATTCTTGGCGCAGTTGGCCTTGTGCTCCTGATCGCCTGCGCCAATGTCGCGAATCTGCTGCTCTCGCGTGCGGCCGCGCGTGAGAAAGAAATTGCTGTGCGCGCTGCGCTGGGCGCCGGCCGTTGGCGCATCGTGCGACAGTTGCTCACTGAGAGTTTGCTTCTCGCCACGCTCGGGAGCCTGTTGGGCCTGGCCCTGGCCTGGTGGGGAATCAAGGCGCTGGTGGCAATCAGCCCGCGTGATTTGGTTAACCTGCAACATGTAGGTCTTAACCTCACTGTGCTTGCATGGACCATGGGCCTCTCGCTGCTTACCGGAATCATTTTCGGACTTGTGCCCGCTCTCGAGGCGAGTCGACCTGATCTCAACGGGGCGTTGAAAGAAGGTAAGGGAACTGAGGGACAAAGTCCGCGAAGCCGACGTCTTCGCAGTGCTCTCGTGGTTACCGAGGTGGCGTTGGCGCTAATTCTTTTGGCGAGCGCAGGTCTGCTGGTAAAGAGTTTCAACCGGCTGCTGAACATTGATCGCGGTTTCAATCCTGACAACCTGATGACTATGGTCGTGCGCCTTCCGGAAGCGAAGTACAGAGACGACGCCCAAATGGTTTCTTTCTTCCGTCGCGCGACAGAACGGATACGCTCGCTTCCCGGAGTAAGCGCCGTGGGAATGGTCAACTATCTGCCACTTTATGGTGGACTGGGAGCTCGGACCGGCTACACCATCGAGGGCCGGCCGGCGGAGCTGCCGGGCGATGGGCCTTCAACTCACGTGCGCGTGACCGATGCAAGTTATTTCAGCACCATGGGAATCCCGCTGTTGCGTGGTCGCAACTTTACAGACTTTGAAACAAACGAAGCGAGACACGTCGTGCTCATCAGCGAGTCGATGGCTCGGCAACATTTTCCCGGTGAGGATCCGATCGGAAAACGCGTCACCATTCCCATGTCGGAGAAACCTGTGCCGACTGAAATTGTGGGCATCGTTGGCGACGTCAGATATGAGAGTCTGGTTGAAGAGCCGGAGCCGACGGTCTACATGCCGCACCCGGAACTGACATACCCTTTCATGACACTCGTCATCAGGACACCAGGCGATCCGTCGGCGATAGTTCCCGCAGTGAAGCGCGAGTTAAACGAGTTGGATCCGGATCAGCCGGTGTCTGACGTTCGCACAATGAGCCAGGTTATGGCGGACACCGTGGCGCGCGCTCGCTTCAACACGCTGTTACTGGCCTTGTTTGCAGGCCTGGCAACGTTGCTCGCGGCCGTGGGGATTTTTGGGGTGATGAATTATTCGCTGACCATGCGCACACGAGAAATCGGCCTCAGGATGGCCCTCGGCGCACAGCCTGGCAAAGTTGTAATGCTGATGTTGAAGCAGGGGCTGGTGCTTACGTTGATTGGTACGGCTATCGGACTCGCAGGGGCGCTGGCGTTGACGCGGCTTATGTCGAGCTTACTCTTCGGCGTACATACTGCAGACCCGGCGACTTTCGCCGTGATTGTGCTTCTGCTGATGGTCGTGTCGCTGATCGCCTGTTACCTGCCCGCACGAAGGGCCGCCCGAATCGATCCACTGATTGCATTGCGCGCTGAGTAACGCAAACTGTTAGTTTGCGGATCTGACGACACCATCCGCCCCAGGAGCTATCAACGACCCGCGCGAAAAGGTATTAGTGATTTTTCGTGTGATTCGTGGATGGCTCTTCGCTCTTCAGTCATCCGAAGCACAAGGTCATAAAAGTCAACTTAGAATAGTTAGAGGTCGGGAAGGGTCGCTTGCGCCCGCTCGTGGAATGCAGCGATCCGAAGCGGGGGCATGCCCCTCCTCTAACCTTTCAACGGCGCCCACAGAGTTTAAACAACCCTTAGGTCATTGGCTCAGGAACTACGAGGATTCCCGCTGCATAATCTGCGGACTTGTCTACTCTGCGAGGGCACAAGTGCCCACTCTAACGGGAGGGAAAGGATTTCGGTCTGACCTCTGATCTCTGACCTCTGACCTCTGATCTCTGACCTCTGATCCCCGGCTCGATATAGCTTTCGTTACGCACCAGGCGTAAAATAATCATCTCCGAAAGCAGAACACCGATGAGCGATCCGAAACAAAGCGAAGAAGCGGACCTGACAAAGACGCAGGAATTCACCGCCAGCCGCCCGCCTGCCCAGGAGGACGACGAACAATTCCGCGCGGCGCAGGACCAAATCAAGCAGATGATTGACGCTAATGCGCCGCTTAGCGAAATACTCTCGAGCCTCGTGCTGATGATCGAGGCGCAGTCGCCCCATATGGTCTGCTCAGTCCTGCAGATCAGCGATGACGGCAACCACGTCGAGCATGCAGTGGCGCCGAGTCTTCCCGAGTCTTATGTGAAGGCGATTGACGGTAGTCCGATTGGGCCAAAGCACGGCTCGTGCGGGACGGCCATGTTCCGCGGTAAGCCGGTAGTCGTGACCGACATTTTTAAGGATCCGCTGTGGGAAGATTACCGCAAGTATGCAGCGGCGATTGGTATGCACGCTTGCTGGTCCACTCCGATAATGTCGAGCAAAGGTAAGGTGCTTGGTTCGTTCGCCATGTATTACCGCGAACCGCGGACGCCTACCGGCGACGAGAGCCGCCTCACAAACGTCGCCACCAAACTTGCGGCTGAGGCAATCGAGCATCACGCGGCCCGCGCCAAATGAAATCAGTACCACCACGATGCACCCGCGTCATGAGGTCAGTACCACCTCGCGATAGCGGGTGGGTCCTCAGTAAGCCGCAAACCTCCTAACATTTATCGAACTAACTTCGCGATCTCGGCTTCGCCGCCTTCCGTGCGGAAAGGCTTTGCCTTTCCGTCTCCCTGCTCAAACCCGAGGCTGCGCCTCCCGGAGGCATAGCCTCCAAATCAGGTGCAAGCCATCGGAAAGGCAGAGCCTTTCCGCACGGAAGGCGGCCAAGCCGCAAAGCACAACCGCGCGCAGAACCGATAACTATTTCGTGACGATTCGTGTGTTTCGTGGATCGTTCGGTATTGAGATGAAAACGAGGACTCTGGATTTTCGCGTGGTGCACCAGAGATGAAATCCGTCGGCCACGCTCAGCAGTTGCACGGAAATCCGCAATCGATTCCCCGCACGTCTCACGCTGCCTTCCAACACCGAATTGACGTTCAACGCGCGACCGATTTCCTCGACCGGCGCTTTCCGACCTTTAAACGAGAATGCCGAAGTACGCGCGGCGACTTTTAGTCCTTCAACTTTCGCAAGGGCGTTGAGCAACTCCTCAGCCATGCCGCCGCAGAAATATTCGTTTTCCGGATTGGCGCTGATGTTTGTTAGGGCATCACGGCAATCGATGGCCCGGCGTTGCGGACCTTCTGTGAAGTTGAATGGGTAGCGTCGCGCAGGCTTCGACTCGACGGCTCGCCGGACAGGCTTCGATCCGACGGCTCATTAATCGTTTGACCCGCGGGATACAGCAAGGTCACTGTTTCGGCTGAATCAGGAAACCGGAAATCAGGAAATCGGGTGGAATCAGCAAGACGCGGCGCCGACGAATCATTGATCAGCGGCGTACCATCATTTGCGAAAGAATTTAAGCGTCTGATCAGCGTAGGTTTACTGGCACGTCACGCAGCGTCTCATAAGCGCGTTAGATTATCACAACCGCGCAACGCTCCGCCGCGAGCGAACTGATTACGGTCATCAAGTAGCGGATCACAGGGTCCGCTCAGGCGTGTACGGCGAGAGTGCCTAATAAACTAGCAAGCAGTTGAAATAACTTATTCACCCAGCATTGCTCCACTGCAGCGGGCGCTCCGCACCCTTTGCAAAAACGCTTGTCCGCCCAGATACTGGAAGTGCAGGCTTCTGGAGTTTGGGAACCAGTAGGAGAACCCGGTATCAGAGACTAGGTCTGCTGCATACTTGAAATAAGTCCGGTTTTGTAATAAAGTCCGCTCGCCTTACACAATCTCGGCACTCTCTTGAGACTCTGTCATAAAAACTTCAACGCGAACTGCTGATTTTCAAACTAGAGCAATGTTTTTTTCAAAGCTGAACGCTGCGGAAAAGTGCTTTGTCAGTACTCACATCTGAGTTCCAAAAAATAGGAAGTCTGGAAGATTACTTCAAGTTAAGAACTTGGCGTTAGCTAGTCTCCGACGGCAGAGTTGCTCGACAGAATATTAATTCCTGCGCAGGATGGTTAGATCATCTCTATGACTTACGTTGAGTGGATAACTGCGTTAGCCACAAGTCAGTTAGGCCACTTGTGGCTTTCCAAGTTTCAATATGATCTCAAGGAGGGTAATTTATCACCTTCCATCGAGAACACACTGAAGGGGCTTATCGAAGCAAAAGTCCTCACTTTGAGCCTAGGTCTTCCGCCCTTATCCGTCGTAGAATCCGTTCTTAAGGAAAACCCAACGTTATGTGACCTGCAGGGCAAAAGGGCCCCGACTAACGTTGAGCCCTACAGCTTGATCGTCAGAGTTGAAACGTTTGCCTACTACTATTTAAGGCGCAGAGTACTGATGACGATTCTGGACGAGAGTGACGACGAAGTCGAGTTCGTCTGGGCCCATCTCGGAGGTGTTATAACCCCTGCCTTTTTTGAAGGTTGGGTTAAGACCGATAGGGATTTCTTCTGGTGCGTCCCTACCCGACTGCTGTTAGATCTCACCATAACAGGCGCGCCGAACAAAAGCGCAACTACCATCCGAACCCGTCTGGGATTGCATCTCATAGACAAAGGTGAGAGGCTGATTCGCATTGGTGTTCCAGAATCGGCCATCCTTGGCAAGAAGATAGCGGCTCCCACTACGCTAGACTCCGGAGTCAACCCAGCGTTTGTCCCCTTCAATAGCTCCGATGGGTATGGTCGGACCCTTAACCTTAAATCATTAACGCGAGACATCAAAGAGGTCGTAATTGAGAAGATAAGATTTGAATCCACTTTCTCCGCCGAACAGGTCGGTAAGGTCGGAGCAAAACTTCCTCCAATCTCCTGGATCGCAATTGATAGGTTAGTAACCTAGCGAGTGTCCATGGCCGACGAATTTACTAAACACGGACCGTCCTACACCGAAGTTGACGTCGCAGATCCTGTTCCGTGGCTCGAAGGTCTCTCGGAGGGTCAACTTAGGGACTGGCTTCGCGAGAGTATCTGGACCCGGAACCCACTACCGGTGTTAGTCCCACCGGATTCCCGCCTTGCGCTCGAATTAGCCAATGTACTGAAACGAAGCTCTTCTGTCTTGAGAGCGCGCGTACGGGCCGTAATCTCCGGGTTAGTTCAAGAGTGGGGTCGCGACGATTCGCCAGAGACCCTGGACGACTTGCTGATCCTTTGCGGGCGACTTCGATGCGCCGCCGCCGAGCCGGCAATTACTCTAATTCTTAATGAGAGACTAAAGGGTAGGACCGATGAAATTCCGCTGATGCAAAGAGGTCTGAGTGTAGTTTCAGGTTTTGGCTGCACGGAAAGAACGGTTGCACTTTTCAAGCGATATATTACAGATGTTGATTATGCCGCGATCTGTTATCGCGCGCTGTATCGTTATGATAGTCGATACGGAGCTACAGAATTGTTCAACGTTATCACACTATTTCGAAGGGCAGAAGCGACTAGTGAACTGGATATTCTAATCCGAATACTTGCTAATGACTTAACTTCAGGGGAAATCGTCGATTTATTAATACACTATTTAGCCATCGGAGATTCCGAGCAAATACTTGATGGTTTGGAAGTGTTACGCGGGGTTGGAATCCTTACTGCTGATCTTTTGTTGCAGGCAAGGTCAGACCAAAGGGTCGCCCTATTTCAACTCCTTCTTGAAAGGTGTGCACCAGGCGACTATCGATATCTCCTGTGGAAGTTGAGATCAATTGGCATCGATCTTCACTGCACCCAGTCAGTAGATGGTTATGAGTACATTGAAGTTCTGATATCCGATACAAAAACTCAACGAAGTGTTATTGAAAACATAATTTCAACTGATGATTTACACGATTCGGCCCTATCGGCATTTGTCGTCGTAAATGAACGAATTGCAAGCGGCTCAATTATGTTGCCGGAACCTGAAAGCGACAGGGGGGATTGGATCAATTGAATCAAGATTCCCTGCGAGCACAATTGGACGCTGAGCTGAGGGCGCTAAGGCGACTCCGCGAACGGCTATTGGAGTTGCGATATTTCTTTGATTGGGAAAAGGAAGGCACTACGCTTTATTATGCTGTCGACTTCAGCGAAATTTTTTCATACTTACATCGTGACGAAGAGGATGACCGCAAAGTCATTGGAGTTAGCCTCGATCAGCAGAATTCTGAAAGCAACGCGCTGCACTATCGTTTAGCCCTCACTCATCTTTTTAATAGTTTCGCCAAACCGCTGTACATCCTGCCTTCACACGTTCTTGAAATGTGGTCATATGTGAAAACGGCGGGTATTAGGATAGGGAAAAAACCCGGCTATGAGGAACAACCTAATCAATTAATTGAAGGGATTCGTTCCCTGCCCAATGAAGTCAAGTCATTATTGAACTCCCTTGGCGATAAGACTCAATCCCTTGCGGCATCCCAGCAGTTATTGAATTTTGTTAAATCTGCAGAATTTGGGCCTTTGTGTGTGGATGTGAGCGAATTTGTAGCTTGGCACAAAAGAGGCAACGTACTAAACAACCTTATTCGTCAAGGAAGACTTAGTCCTCGTATTAGCAATCTTTTGCTAGTAAACAATATCGATCCCTCTCTCTTGCCAGAACCGTCACACGAGGAAATCACAAAAATCGTCCGCATCTTCGAAACATTGCATGCAGGTCGCCCCCCCTTTGCTACCAACGTGGACGCCCGCGCCTTTCTAGTCCTTCGCAATCTAAATCAGATCCTGGCCCAAGCGGGAATCCGAATCATCTTAATAACTCGGGATACTCAATTATTAAGGGTCGTAAACACACTCGCCGAAGAACGGTGGTTTCAGTGGGATGAAGCTCGTCGCTGCGTGCGGGGAATCGAAAGTATATTTATTGATCTGACGTTAACCAGTACGACTTCATTGGACTCAAAAAGGAAGTGGGTCACCGAATCCGAACGAAAACTGGGCCTGATGTATGAATCCGTCCAATTAACGCTAAACCGAATGAAAACTGATACGTCGGTCCAGTCGTTTGCTGCTATGGGAGAGCGCGTGTTGAAAGACACGACTCAACTTTGGGATCAACACATTAATATAAAACTGTCGCTTGCATCAAAGGCTATACCCTGGCTAGGCAAAGCTTTTCTGGATATCTCAAAGGAAGATTTACCTGAAACCTTCAAACCGTTTCGGGCTGAATACCAAATACTCCAGAATCTTGTGGAGTATCTGTCCACGAATACCTACAGGGATTTGGCGGTGGAAGATGTGAAGAATATTTGGAGGGGAATCGAAACGGATTGCCTTCGCATCGGATTCCTAAACCTGCTTGGAGAGGAAGGGGCTAAAAAGGTTAGTCGCATCCTTACTCAAACATTCACAACGCCTTCCGGCATCTCCAAAACAATTCTTCACAGTAGACGCTTTCTGCGGATGCCTTCTCTTCAACTAGTCTCTAAGACCTACCAGGGCAAATTGAAGGCTTTAAGGACTCAGGATAAAGAACAGTTTGAGAAAATGCTTGTCTCCCTGATAACTGAGGTGGTTAGCGGGTTTGACGAACCTGAAGATTTGTTAGTTATGGCATTCTTACTGGGGCTTCTTGAAGAATGGTCACATTCGCTTGAGGTGATAATGAAGTGCCGCCAAATAGTTAGTAAGCAATCAAAGTCTTGGCTGGCCGGAAGAATAATTCCTTCGGAAATCGACTATTTATCGTCGGCAGTTAATAGACGGCTGGCACAGCTAGCAGAGGGAGATGAAAAGGCTTTGGGCTTTTATCTACAGGCTTACAAAGACAGTCAGCGAGCCCGAATGGCAATGCCCGAGGACCCGCGTTATTTAACCAGCGAAGCCGCAAATGCGATGATGTATAGGGAAACTATTAGGATGGTCTCATTAGCCCATAAAGATACCACCTGGACCGATAAATATGACATTCTCGTGTTGGATGAAGCGAAAGTGAACAACCAATTCATAATGGCACTAGGCCTCGCAAAAAGAATGGAGGATGTCCGGTTAACAATTATCATCCTAAACAATCTCGCTTTCATGGAGGCGCTTGCTGACAGTCCTAAGTTGCAGGATGCGGAGCACTATATCAAGCAAATCGATGAAGCGATGCTGAAGGCTAGCGAAGAAGAACAACTTCTCTTTTCGGGCGTTGTAACTCATATTAATGAGACAAAACTCATGTTGCGAGCGAGGCGCGCACGAGAAGCCGCTGAATCAGATGTCTTACGCGACTGCATAAAAGAACTCGCACTCATGCTTAATCTAACAGACCTCCTTGAGGCCGAGAAAAAGACCTTTGCATACCATTTAGAAATCGTTAATCGGTGGCTTGAGGAGATCGAACCGGGTGCGAATACAGCATAATACTTGAGCCGTGAAACGTCTAAAATGATCTTTTCAATCTTGAAACGGATCATAGCCTAAGGGGGAAAGAGTATAGTTCTCAACCTGTCGAGAGTGTCTTAACGCACCCCTAGTCCCAGTTCTCTTTTGTTTCTTGAACGACACCTTTATCTCGCCACAATAAACCAACAGTTTATCCTTTCCCCATAGCCTTCCGACGGATGCAGCCTTGCCGCTCTTTGTCAACGAGATGTCAGGAGCTGGTTCGATTAAGAACCGAGCCTTGTCTTTGGTAGTCGTGCGATTTGCGGAGGGTCTGTCGGTGATCGTTGTCGTTTAGGTTGAGATGAAAGGTTGTCTGTATAACAACGATCGCGTTGCCGCTTCTTTACGTTCACGGAGACCTAATTCGGAAGTGGTGCTTCCTCTACACCAATCAGTTCGACGATGAAGATTAACGTGGCGTCGGGGGGAATCACACCGCCGCCGGCGCCTTTGGCGCCATAGCCGAGTTGTGGTGGGATAATCAGTGTCGCTTGCTCACCGACCCGCAGCTTGGCGATTCCTTCATCCCAGCCTTTAATCACACGCCCCTTGCCAAGTGGGAACTTAAACGTCTGCCCGCGGTCGAGGGAGCTATCGAATTTCACACCAGTGCCCAATAGGCCGGTGTAGTTAACGACAACTGTTTGACCGGCACGTGGTAGCTCTCCAGTGCTGCGTTTCGTAATTACGTAAATGAGACCCGATGGTGTCTTAGTCATGCCCGGGGTACTGAGTGCTGCCGCTGGCGAAGCTGGCGCTCTTCTTCGGATGGGAGAAGATCTGCGCGTTCTTGTCTGGCTTTGCGCGATGGGGCCGGCGGCTGTCGCGAACAAAAGGGCGATGATGAGAAGTGTTAGTCGTTTCAAAGTTAGGCTCCTAAGGGCGGCGTAAATGGTAAATGGTGAATGGTAGATGGTGAATCGTAAGAACCCGTTTGGTTGCCGGTCGCTCAATATGTAGTCTGCTCGGAACCGGCACATTGTATAAACAGTTCGCTCGCCGGAAGCAAGAAGGGTTCAAGCTCTAACGGCGGTATTCACTGCTGGTCGTTCGGACATTCGGAATAATCTCGTCGCAAATTATTCGTTTTTCCGGCTTTTAGTGAGTGAAATCGTCCGGTGGAGTTCTCCGGTTTTCATATTCCAAAACTTGATGTTGGTGTCAACGCTGCCCGTTAACAAGAAGCGGTTGTCGCGGGTGAACACAACCGCGTCCACGTCAAATCTGTGACCTTCGAGCGTGAAGAGTTTTTTCCCAGTGGCAACGTTCCATACATAGGTTTGGACGTAGAGGTAGCTGCCTTGCTTTGGATCAATACCCATTTCGCTGGCAGCGACTAGTTTTCCATCGTGGCTGAAAGCAATCGATCCTGAATGACGACTCAAACTCGACAAACCCTGCAAGCCTTCAAAACCTTTTAAGCCTTTCAAATCTTCCCACGTGGTAGTAGTCAGGCTTTTGACCTCGCGCCAGGTCGACGTATCCCAAAGCTTCAAAGCGGATTCGGAGAATGAAGCTAACAACCGATAGTCCGGACTAAAGACCAACGCGAGGCTGCCGCTATCGTGTGCCTTCCAGACCTTGGTTTCTTTTCCTAACGTAACATCCCACTCGCTGATGGTGCCGTCGCCGTTGCTGGCATAGATTTTCTTTCCGTCATGGCTGAAGGCCAACGCATACGTTGACATGTCGATGTCAGCAGAGTTGATGTGCACGAGCGACTTGAGCTCTGCTCCCGTTTTCACGTCCCAGACCTTTAGCATTCCATCGTTACCTGACGAGGCGAGCTGGTTGGCGTCCGGACTGAACGCGACCGCCTTCACCGAACAACGGTATCCGCCCAGTTTGTGAAGCTCCCGGCCCGTCGCGACATCCCAGATTCTCGCCGTCCTGTCTCGACTCGAAGAGGCCATGAGTTTTTCGTTTGGACTGAAGACGGCCTTATACAGAACGTTGGTGTGGCCCTCCAGGGTTCGTTGCAGCTCGCCTGAGGCCAAATCGATAAACCGTATCTTCCCATCGCCTCCAGCAACAACGAGTGTCTCGCCATTGCGACTAAGACTAAGACCGCCAACCCCTGGCTTTACGTTCGGCGGCATCGGTGGTGGCGTACGGCAATTCGAAAGCGTTTGTGCGAAGCAGTAAGGCAGACTGAAGATCAGAAGAGAGACAATGCAGCCAGCGCGGGAAATAGGTTGAAGCATTACGGTCGTTTGGCGGACAAGGTGGTATGTGAGATGCGCGAGTGGAGAGTTTAGGTCGCCGAAGGGATGGAGGTTAGTCAGAAGAATCCTTATGTCCGTAAGGGTGGGGTGGCATTATAGTCAGCCAACTGCGGTCCGGTAAATCGTGGAATCAGAGGTCAGAGGTCAGAAGTCAGAG
>DASQKG010000124.1:0-10392 GCA_035630655.1 Pyrinomonadaceae bacterium | reverse complement strand
CGAATGGCGACGCAACTCCTTCAGAGTTGCGTCTTCTAAAAATGAATGCCTCTTTCCCAGGGTTGCCAAAGCGCAACCCTGGGCTGGAGCTAGCGAACGCTTTCAGCGTTATTCACTCGTACCTTCAGTTTTCACACACTCGATCTTTTAACGCAGCCAGGTCAGCACAGGATTGCGTCGTCCATTGCGACCACGCTTCGGCTTTCGCTGGAGATCTTCCATTCCATCGTTCGAGCCAGATCCACTCTGCCGCTGCCATATGCAACAGAGTTCCGAAGATAGATTGGTGGCTAATACCAAAATCGCGGCGCAAACCCTCCTCGGGCAATGTCGCGGCGACATCCATCGCCAGGTTGTTGGCCCATTCTGTGTAGTTGAATAGTTGATTGATGTCTGTCAGATCCATGCTCACCTCGGTTAAGCTTCCAGTTGTAATTTTGGTTGAAAAGCGTATCACACAGGGGCGCTGTTTTGCGCCGGAGCGCAGGACGCGACGTAAAACGTGACTGGCTCTGTCCCATTCTCTCGACTTCACGTATGATTCGTCTCATTCGTTCAATCACTGTGGAGCTAATAAGATGAGCGATCGCAAATACAATCAGCGCGGCTATATGCAAAGCGATCGCGAATCGCAGCGACCAAAGCTGCAATCAAAACCTCAGGATCGAGAGGGCCCGCGCTCGCCACGTATGATGGCATTTGGCGAGGCGTTGAACTGCTCCGCGTGCGGAGCAAAAGCTCAGCCAAACATAACCGTCGACAGCTCTTGCCCAAAGTGCAACGCTGATCTCCACAGCTGCCGTCAGTGCACATACTTCGATCCAGGCGCGCGCCTGGAATGTACAAAGGCGATCGCCGCACGGATAGTCGACAAGCACGCGCGCAACACCTGCGAACTGTTCGCGGCGCGAATTGTAGTCCAGCGCCAAACTTCCTCCGGCCCGCCGACGAGTGCGCGTGACGCATTCGCGAAACTGTTTAAAAAGTGAAATGTTTCGGAGGTTGCTGCTTCGTCGCAACGCCGATTTCGTCGGGGGTGCGTCGTCTATTATCAGGCACCTGTAATCCCAGGGTTGAAGCAACCCTGAGCTGCAATTAGCGAAAGCCTTCGGCGTATATTATGTTTCACATCCTCATTCCAAACTGCATCAGTTCCGGAACTTCCGTTTTCTTTTCCAGGTGAGCGTGTTATTTTTAACAGCGAATTTCCCCCATTAGCAGCGCCTTATAGTTGTTAACCTAACCTATCGTCCTCTGTCGATTCGATTAATCGTCTGAAAGGAGCGGTATGTTATCGAACTCTCGATTTTTCATCCGAACCCTCCTTATCGGTCTTGGCTTCACCGCGACCTTGATTGTTATGACATCGAGTGCGGCTATTGAGGGTATCCACCACAAACTAAACAGCGGGGCAAACCGCGTCGATGGATTGGCCGCCTGGGAGCAAGTCTATTCAGTTTTGATTTCCCCGCGGTGCATCAACTGTCACACGGCAACAAACTATCCCCAGCAAGGGGATGACCGCCATCGCCATTTCGCCAACGTGGTCCGCGGCGGCCACGAAGGCAAAGGCGTGCCCGCGCTGAAATGTGTGGGTTGTCATCAGGAAGTTAACGCCGACAGCACGGGCGTGCCGGGTGGGCCCAATTGGCATCTGGCGCCCTTGTCGATGAAGTGGCAGGACACGAATGACCGGCCATTATCGAGTGCGGCAGTTTGTCGAGCTGTGACCGATCGATCGCGAAACCACAATATGGATGGACGCGCACTGCTCAGACATAATGAAGAAGACAAACTGGTGCTTTGGGGATGGAATCCGGGACGAAGGCCGGATGGAACGATGCGAACCTTACCGCCACTGACGCATGCGGAGTTCGTTAACGCCACTCGTACCTGGGTGGAAGCCGGGACCCCATGCCCGCGCGGGAGATAGGAGGCAAGCGATGGCAACTTATCAACTTAATGTGAATGGCCAGTCGAAAAAGGTAGATGTTGATCCCGGAACGCCGCTCCTCTGGGTCTTACGCGAAGATCTGAAAATGACCGGCACAAAATATGGTTGCGGTATCAGCGCTTGTGGCGCGTGCACCGTGCACGTTGACGGCATCGCCACCCGGTCATGCGTCGTTCCGGTTTCGCTGATTGGCAATCGAAAGATAACAACGATTGAAGCGATCGCGCAGGATCCGGTGGGCCGGGTAGTGCAGGATGCCTGGGTGGAGAAGGACGTGGTCCAATGTGGTTACTGCCAAAGTGGACAAATCATGAGTGCGGTCGCGCTGCTAAAAGCCACACCTAAACCCACAGACCAAAATATTGAAGAATCAATGGGCGGAAATCTCTGCCGCTGCGCCACCTACGTGCGAATCCGCGAAGCCATCAAAAGCGCGTCTCAACAATTGTAAGGGGGACCGACGATGCGAGCAGCAATGAAAAAGAAAGATGATTTGCATCTGGACCGGCGAAGTTTCTTGTGCGCTTCAACGGCGGCCGCTGGCGGATTGCTGGTTTCACTGTATCTGGATTTCCCCGCATTCGCGCAGGAAGGACGACCGGCGCCGCCGCCGAAGGTCTACCCACCGGATGCGTTCGTTCGCATCGAGCCCAATGGAAAAATCTTCATAACTGTAAACCGTCTCGAGTTTGGCCAGGGCGTGCAGACTTCGCTGCCGATGCTCCTGGCCGACGAGTTGGACGCAGACTGGTCTCAAGTGGTCGCGGAGTTGGCGCCGGCCGCAGAAGTTTATAAAGACCCTGTCCGCGGAATCCAGATGGTGGGCGGTTCAGGATCGATCGCAACCTCATTTCAGCAGTACCGCGAACTTGGCGCCAAGACTCGGGCGATGCTGATTGCCGCCGCCGCAAAGCGATGGAACGTCACGCCTGACCAGTGTCGCACGGCAGACAGCGTCGTTCATGGATCAGGCGGCCAATCCGCCAGGTATTCGGAATTGGCGAGCGAAGCCGGGCGCCAGCCCGTGCCCGCCAGCGTGCAACTGAAGAAGCCTTCGCAGTTTCGATTGGTTGGAAAGCCGGTTCGGAGACTCGACGGCAGACCAAAGTGTGACGGATCGCTCAAGTTCGGTTTAGACCTCGACCTCGCCGGCATGAAGGTGGCATTGGTCGCGCACCCGCCGGTGTTCGGGGCACGCGTTAAAAGTTTCGACGCCGCGGCGGCGCGTGGAATCGAAGGCGTACGCGACGTGTTCGAAATCCCACTTGTCAAAGGCAGCGGTGTTGCCATAGTGGCCGACAAGTTCTGGCCGGCGAAGCAAGGACGCGATCACCTGAAGATCGACTGGGACTTTTCGGGCCTAACGCGAGCCGATAGTTCCAAGTTGCGCGTGCAGTACAAACAACTCGCTCGCACCGCGGGCTTTAGTTCGGTGGCCCGCGGGGACGCGAAGGCTATTGAGAACATTGCCGCTTCGAATCAGATTGTCGCCGAATTTGAATTCCCTTACTTACCTCATGTACCGATGGAGCCTTTGAACGCCACCGTCAGGTTCGATGGCGACCGCGCGGAAGTTTGGGTTGGATCACAGTTTCAGACGTTGGACCAGGCTGCGGTGGCCGAAGTGTTAGGGCTAAAGCCGGAGCGGGTCACGTTCCACACGGAGATGGCCGGCGGGGGTTTCGGACGGCGGGCCACTGCGGATTCGGAGGTGCCACGCGAGGCCGCCCAGATCGCGAAGCGCATGCGGGGAACCCCGGTCAAGCTGGTTTGGTCACGCGAGGATGATGTACGTGGCGGCTACTACCGGCCTATGGTAGTGCACCGCGTCGAGATCGGAATCGGAGCAGATGGCATGCCTTCGGCGTGGCGACACGTGATCGTAGGCCAGTCTCTTTTAGCCGAGACGCCTTTCGCAATGATGATGAAGGACAATATCGACCCGACAACAGTTGAAGGCGTAAACGACACTCACTACATCATCCCCAACTTTCACGTCTCCGCACATCATCCGAAGGTGAACGTACCAGTGCTGTGGTGGCGATCGGTCGGGCACACACATTCCGCTTTCGTCATGGAGACGCTGATTGATGAGCTTGCCGCGCGCGCCAAGACAGATCCGTTTTCCTATCGCCGCAAACTCCTTAAGCCCGAAGCCAGGAAGCTGCGCGCGGCACTCGACCTCCTGGAGACAAAGAGCTCCACCTGGCGACGGCGGCTGCCGAAGAATCAAGCAGTCGGGATCGCCTGCCACGAATCATTTGACACTGGCGTGGCCTGCGCCGTCGCAGTCTCGATTGAGAACAAGCGGCCCAGAATTCACCGGGCTTCCGTCGCAGTCGACTGCGGCTTGGCGGTCAACCCGCTCAGCATTGAGAGCCAATTTCAGGCAGGCCTTGCGTTTGGCATGTCCCAACTCATGGCGAAGGGTGCGATCACTTTAAAGGACGGCCTTGTAGAACAGAGGAACTTTGATGAATACGTCCCGCCTTACATGCCGGATGCGCCGGTCGCGGTTGACGTCCACATCGTGCCCAGCACGGAGAAACCCACAGGCTGCGGCGAACCGCCGGTGCCGGTGATCTCGCCCGCGGTAGTCAATGCCCTGACCAGGCTGACCGGGAAACGCTACCGCAACCTGCCGCTCGTTGCCGTCTAGTCGTCTTGCACCTTGACGTGTTTTGCGACTCGTCCCGGAGGGACGAAATGTTTATAGAACACGGATCATAAACGGATTCCACTTCGCTCCATAGGAGCGAAAGGTTGGCAGCCGAAGAGCGCATTTCGCTCCTCTGGAGCGAGGCAGTTCTTTTCGGCAACTTACCTATAAACATTTCGCCGCCCTGCGGCGACGATCGTCTTCCGCGACGTAGTACTGAGTACCGACTTCAGGACACTGTGTTAAGTGCAGAAACGATCTGACGCAGGTAGAACTTGTCACTTCACTGGCAGCCGGTTAGTAATGAAATCCGCAACTCGGCTAGCGCCGGGCGGGTCCATGTTTGCCAACACCGCGATCACGTAGCCTGGGCCGGGGCAGATTTTGAGTTCGCCATTCATCCCAGGGGCGCCGCCGCCGTGGCCAAAACATCGCGTGCCGTTAACGACCGTATCTGCGAATCCATAAGCGTACTTAAATCCCATCGGTGTATCGACTTTCCCCGTCGTTAGCGATTCCGTGTACTGCGCATTGAGCAGCTTGTGTGTTTGCAGTGCGGTCGCAAACTTCAATAGATCTTCCACCGTTGAGTAGCCACCCCCTGCGGAAGTTCCGCGGTAAGGAAGAGAGTCAGTGTTGGGCCGCAAGCCACTGCCACCCAATCTCGTGTAGCCCATGCTTCGCTCCGCCACCAGTTGCTCCTCCGGTTCGGAAGCGGTGCCAGTCATTCCCGCCGGCTTGAAGATCTGATCACGTACGTAGTCGTAATAACTCTGACCGCTAACTTTCTCTATCAACACTCCCAGCAGAAGAAAACCGTAGTTGCTGTACTGCCAGCGACCGCCTGGCTCGAACTCCGCTGCGCGATTGCCGTAGAGCTTCACATAATCCTGCAAGGTCTTTAGTTCAAGACGATTCTTGTCGAACTCAGGACCAAAGATGTCGCCCGTGCCTCCGGTGTGCGAGAGCATTTGTTCGATCGTTACTTTTGAGGCAACGTCTTTATTTGGGTAATCGGTCAGGTATTTGCCGAAGGGCGCTTTCAGATCGAGTTTGCCGCTTTGCGCCAGTTGGAGAATGGCAACGGCGGTGAACATTTTGTTCATCGATCCGAGTCGAAAGCGCGTCTTCAAAGTGTTCGGAGTTTTCTTTTGCCGATCTGCGAGACCATACGCCTGGGCAAAAATAGTCTTGCCATTTTTTGCGACCAGGGCCGCGCCCGAAAAACGATCAGCAACCGCGGCGTCATCCATCGTCTTTCGTAGGGCAGCAATCAGTTCGCTGTCGCTCAGGTGCGGAAGAGCAAATTCGGCCGGTCGTGCGATCCCTTGCAAAGCGAGTCTGGTAATCTGGTGTTGCTCGGTGGCGTCGACCTCAACAGTGAAACGAGCAAACTGATCCGACGCGCGTTCCTGGACCAGAGCTACGATCTTCGTGGGTGTCGACTCCTCGACCTTCTTTACATCGAAACCGCCGGTCACCTGTCGCATCCCCATTTCGCGATCAGCACGCTCCAGGCGAGTGGGGGCATTCTTGCGAAGGAACTCCTTATGTTTTTCGGCATCTCCTGCATTGAAAACTTCTAACCAGGCTTTTGCCTGATTGCCGGCAGGTGTATCGGGAAACTGTGTTTGGGCAAGGCAGGCTGGAGCGATGAATAATAGAACTGCGGCGGCGAATAGCGAATAGTTTCTTTGCTTCATGAGTCCTCTCTGTACAAAATTCCCACTTCAAACTTTCGGTGAAGTAAGACGTGGGTTGTTCAAGTCTAAGTTTGAAGTCCTGGAAATGTCGACAAAACGTGACAGAGGCATGAGCCGTGCCCATCCCCTACTCAGTCCTCAGCGCCGTCGTCGGATCCAGTGCGGCGGCGCGCAGAGCTGGAAGCCACGAAGCCATCACCGCGATGAACATGAAGAGCACCGAAACGGATACGAACGTAACGGGATCGGTGGGTTTCACCTCGACCAGCATGCTCGCGAGAACACGTGTGAGTGCAAATGCTGCGACCAAACCAATCACAATCCCGATCACGCTAAGGTAGATTCCCTTCCCTACCATCAACCGAAAGATGCGCGACGGAGCTGCGCCCAGAGCCATCCGCACTCCGATTTCTGCAGTTCGCTGGCGGACCGAAGTCGCAAGCACGCCATACAAACCCACGCCGGCAAGCAGCGCTGCAATCGTTGAGAAAACGCCAATCAGCAGCAGCGAAAAGCGTGTCTGCGCCTGCGCTTGGATTACCCGTGAGTCCATCGGCTGCATTTCGTTGATCAGTGTCTCCTTGCCGGCCTGGCGCACCACCTCGCGGACGGCGCCGGCAAGGGCGGCAGGATCTCCATCGGTCCGCAGGGCCCACCATGAAGCGGCCTGGTTGTTCACGTATCCGTCCGTGACGTAGAGCTGTTCGCGGCCCGGTTCGATCAGAGATGTGTTGCGCTGATGGCCCACTACACCAATGATCTCTCCCCATTGGGCCTCGGGCGTGCGAACGCGAAAGAGGATACGCTTGCCCACAGCCGACTCATTTGGAAATGCCTTGGCGGCCAGTGCCTGATCAACGATGAGCAGGTTGCGGTCAGGCGAGCTGTCGTCCTGCGTGAAAGTCCGTCCGGCGATAAGTTTGGTGCCCATGGCCTCGAAATAGCCGGGCAGAACGATCTGAAGATCCGCCGCTTGAAACTTGCTCGGATCACCCTGCGCATCGGCTCCGCCCCAGCGCACGGGACTAAAGCCGCCGCCGAGCGGCAAAGGGTTTGACGCAGTGACACTTCGCACACCAGGGATCGCGCCCAGTTGTTCACGAAGCTGGCGCTTGAAGTTGCCAACCTCCTGAGGCGTGTTGCCGATGTTGCCGAGAAGTTGAAAGGTCAGCAGCCCGCGCGGGTCAAAACCGAGATCCACGCGCTGAATGGCCAGGAACGTCCGGAACATTAACCCCGAGCCAATCAGGAGTACGAAGGCAAGCGCCACTTCCACCACGACCACAGCGTTACGCAGCCCGGCAGCACCGAGTGCGCCGCTTCGTCCACTCGTGCGTAATATGTCCATGAGGTTTGGTTTCGCGGTGCGGATGGCGGGAATAATGCCAAAGATCACAGCGGACAGGAGTCCGGCTAATATCGAAAATCCCAACACCTGCAGATCAATTCGGACCGCGTTAAGGCGAGGCAGATTCTCCGGCGCGATCGCGAGCAACTGCTGAATACCTAAGTAGGCAAGCGCGACACCCAGGGCCGTTCCCAGAGCTGCGATCAGCAGCGCCTCGGCGAATGTTTGCCGGACCAACGACCACCAGCCGGCGCCCAGCGCGGCCCGAACGGCCAGCTCTCGTTCGCGCGATGCAGCTCTCACCAACATCAGATTAGCTACGTTTGCACATGCAATCAGTAGCAGGAAAATCACCGCACCCATGAGCGCGAAAATCGCTGGTTGAACTTCGTCGACAAGGTGCTGCTTCATCGGCACAAGTTGGAAGTATTGACCGGCGGTCTTAGCGATGGTGTTTTCGTCGCGGATTTTTTGAGCGACGGTTTCTACTTCAGCCTGGGCTTGCGCCATCGAAGCACCTGGCTTCAGCCGCCCGATAGCGCGCCATTGCACATTGTTACGGTTGGCAACGTCATAGGGGATACGAGCGGCAAGAAACAGACTCGGGAACTGTTCCAGGTTCGCTTTTGGGGGAAACAGCAATTCAAAACCTGGCGCCAAAACGCCAACGATGATGGGCGGTGGCCCAAAGGCGGCGGCGACTGGGAGCGGTTTACCAATCACAGATCTATCGCCGCCAAACCGCTGTTGGAAGTATTCGTTGCTGAGAATAACCATGTTTGGTAACGGAGGTGGTCCGGCGTTATTTGCGGGGGCATTGCCGGCTGGAGGCCCCAGGGGCGGTGGCTGTGGCGTTCCATCAGATTCCTGAAAATCTCGGCCCGCGATGATCGAGCCCCCCATCATTTGAAAGAAATTAGTCGAGACCGCGGCCGCTCGGATCCGCTCAGGCGTACCGTCCAAACCAGGAAGAGTGAAGCGAAACGTGTTGACGGCAGCGAAATCCTCGAAATTGTTTTTTGCGCCGTTGCGCAGGTCGAGAAAGTCGACGTTCGAAACGGGAAAATCTTTGACGTTGCGTTTCTGCAGGTCGCCGCGGGCCAGGACCAGTCGCTCTGGATCCTTGTAAGGAAGTTGCCGCAGCAGTACGCCGTTAGTAACACTAAAGATGGCGGTGCTGGCTCCGATAGCGAGAGCGATAGTGATCACGACTGTGATCGTAAATATGGGACTCTTGCGCAGCGTTCGAAACGCGTAGGCGATATCGTTTAGCATGGGCGGCAGTTTAGACCGACTTCCGATTTTCGGCCAAGGGAAAATGGTAAAAATATTACCTTGGGTTCATCCGATTTATGGAGGTTCATCCGATGTTACGACGTGTAATATGTTTTGCATTCCAAAATCTAAAACGGACCCCGGGTGGTACTGACTTTATTCTGCCGAGGTGCGGCAAACAGCTTCTGCCAATAGAATGGAATTACTTCAATCATAAATAGACAGAAAGAGAGTCATGCAAAATACTAAAGCTTTCGGTGCCTACGCCGCTGACAAGCCGCTCGAGCCCATGGACATCGAGCGTCGCCAGACTGGTCCACGCGACGTTCAGATTGAAATCGCCTATTGCGGCGTCTGTCATTCGGATCTTCACACTGTGCGATCGGAGTGGGACGGGACGTTGTATCCATGCGTTCCCGGCCACGAGATCGTGGGCCACATCACTGCGGTAGGCGGCGAGGTCAACACGTTTAAGGTTGGCGATACGGTCGGCGTCGGATGCCTGGTGAATAGCTGCGGGCATTGCAACGGCTGCGACGACGGCCTGGAGCAGTATTGCGAGAACGGATTGATCGCTACTTATAACTCCGTAGTGGCTGATGCTCCCGGCCATACACTGGGCGGCTACTCGCAGCGGATCGTGGTCGATGAAAAGTTCGTGCTCAAGATCACTCACCCTGCGGAACAGCTCGCCGCGGTCGCGCCACTCTTATGCGCGGGTATCACAACCTATTCGCCGCTGCGCCATTGGAAGGCAGGTCCCGGCAAGAAGGTGGGCATTGTCGGCATCGGTGGTCTGGGCCACATGGGGATCAAGCTCGCCCACGCAATGGGCGCGCGTACCGTTGCCTTCACGACATCAGAGAGCAAGCGCGCCGACGCAAAGGCGCTTGGCGCCGACGAGGTAATTGTGTCGCGAAATGTTGCAGAGATGGACGCGCACGCAAACAGCTTCGATCTCATTCTCAACACCGTAGCTGCGAGTCACAACCTCGACGCTTACACCAATCTTCTGAAACGCGACGGGACGCTGGTGCTATTAGGCGTGCCTGAGGTAGCCCATCCTTCTCCCGACGTCGGGCCGCTGATCTTCAAGCGAAGAGCGATCGCCGGCTCGCTGATTGGGGGCATCGCCGAGACGCAGGAGATGCTCGACTTCTGCGCCGAGAAAGGTATCGTTTCAGAAATAGAGATGATCCCAATCCAGAAGATCGACGAAGCATACGACCGCATGCAGAGAAGCGACGTTAAGTATCGCTTCGTCATTGATAACGCGTCTTTGGCAAACTGATTAGGCGGGAAACAATAGTGAGCTTGGGCTCCAGGGTGGGGTGACCCCCATTCGTGAGACAGTCGATAGATTACACACTTGGTTGTCTCAAGATTTTGCTTTTCAAAGTGATCATTGTTCTACAGAATTACGCCCAGCTGGTGAAGCGGAGGTGAGCTCTGC
>DASQKG010000123.1:0-4567 GCA_035630655.1 Pyrinomonadaceae bacterium | reverse complement strand
ACCTCTTACAAATTCCATTACCAGGAAAGGCATGGTTCCACGCACCACGCCAAAATCTGTTACTGCAATAATGTTTTGATGGCGAATCGCGGCCGCAGCCAGCGCTTCCTGGCGAAAGCGCGTAACCAGCATCGGATCATTTCCGACGAGGTCCGGCAGAATCACTTTGATGGCATGGGAAGTTTTGAGAAAGATATGACGCGCCTGAAAGACCACGCCCATTCCGCCCTGTCCCAGTCGCCTCTCCAATTGGTAACGGGCGTCGAGGATGGTTTCCCCCACCAGCGATGGAGTGGTGGCATCGCCGTCCTGCGGACAGTGGTTTATTTCGTCAGGGAAACAGCGCTTACACGCGGGACATTCTTTCATTTTAGTGGCCGGGTCAGAACAACGTGCACATAAGATTCTAGGGTCACTAAACCGAGCGAGCAAGCGACGCATTATTGAGGAGAACTCGGTGGTTGTTCCTCCCAACTTAAACCAGGGCCATGTGAAGAGCTCTCAGACTTACTCTCGCTAGTGGCGCAGGTGGGTCAAAAACCTTGGAGTCAAACGCTGGCATCGGCTGTGTCTTCAGTAACTTGCAGTTCAAAATCTTTCGCCTGCTCTGGATGGACCAAACGAGGACTCGCGAGGTACAAGGCTGGTTGCGTCTCCGCGTCAGGCACCAACACGTACACGCGAGTTTTGTCGGGAATGTCAGTATTTGGAGGCAGCGTTACGCGCCCGTTCTCGATGATGCCTTCGTATGTCGCGAGCTTTCTCATTCGCTAACCTCTGATCGAAGCTAAATCTAACATAAGCCAAGTTTTGCGTCTAACCATTGATCCGCAGGTCACTTTAGGACGATGTTTGCCAACCGCTGTGGGACGACGATTACTTTGACAACTTCATGGCCCTGAATGATCGCCTGAATCTTCTCATCGTTAAGTGCTGCCGTGCGGAGTTCGTCTTCCGTTACTTCAGGCGAAACCAGGACGCGCGAACGCAGTTTTCCATTCACTTGAATTGGAATCTCGAGTTCCTCGGGTTTCGCCAATTCGACGTCAGCCTGCGGCCAACGCGCAGAATTCAAAAGCCCGCCCTCATGTCCCAGATTCTGCCACATCTCCTCCGATACGTGGGGAGCGAAAGGTGCGAGCATAATGACCAAAGCTTCAAGTGCCTCCCGTAACGCAAAAACCTCAGCCGCGATCGACCTGTGCTCAGCGGTCCGCAATTCCGTAAGTTGCTCTTTACCTACGTAATCCATCATTTCTGCCAGCTGTTGGTGAGCCAGCAAATGCTGAACGTTGTTGAGCAAGCGTTGAAATCCTGGATCCGTTACTAATCTCGGTTCGGCACTAAATTGCTTCACCCTCCCCGCGATCCAATCAAGCAAGGCGTTTGAAAGCTCCATCTTTGCGGCAACACTCGTATTGAGGGCGAGCCCCTCAAAATAGTTAGTCACGCGTTTGATCGTTTTGTGAGTATGGCGCCGGAGTGATAGTGCTTCATTTGTAAAATCTACTCTTTCCGGTTCCTGTTGAGGCGCATAACTCTTCAATAGCTTACTCAATCCGTACACGAGACCATAAACCTTGCGGATAAAACGTACCGCTCCCTCGATTCCCGACTCTGACCAACGCAACTCGTTTTCAACCGGAGCCGCAAACAGGATGAACAAACGCGCAGCGTCTGCGCCGAATGCGGCGATCATTTCATCCGGATCGACGCCATTGCCCAAACTCTTCGACATGGCCTTCCATTCGTCGGTGCCCTCGACGCGATTCGTAACCATTCCCTGCGTCAAGAGCTTTTTCACCGGCTCATCAAAGGACACCAGTCCAATATCACGCATGAACTTTGTCCAGAAACGCGTGTAGATCAAATGCATCACCGCGTGGGAATCTCCACCGATGTATTGATCCACCGGAGTCCAATCCTTAACGATCGCAGGATCGAAAGGAGCCGACTCGTTGCGTGGGTCTATGTACCGGAAGTAATACCAGGATGAATCGACGAACGTGTCCATCGTGTCCGTTTCGCGTTTGGCCGGTCCGCCACACTTGGGACAGGTTGTGTTCACGAAATCGGCGACACCCGCCAAAGGCGATTCCCCCGAACCGGTAAACTCGGCGCGCTCTGGTAATTCGACTGGCAGATCTTTTTCAGCAACAGGAACCGTTCCGCACTTATCACAATAAACAATCGGCACTGGCGCGCCCCAGAACCGCTGCCGCGAAACTCCCCAATCACGTATGCGATAGGTCACGGCTGCTTCGCCAAAATGGCGCTCTTTGGCGTGCTGGGCCATCTCCCTGATGGCATCGGTGGAAAGTTTCCCACTCCAGTTTCCGGAGTTAACCAGAATGCCGTAGTCGGTAAACGCATGAGGCATCGCGGTAGATTGATCTTCGTGCGTTGGATCGTGCGGGATCGATTCCTGTTCATGCGAAATGCGTTCGATAACCCGTCGGATCGGCAACGAATACTTTTGCGCAAACTCGAAGTCGCGCTCGTCATGCGCCGGCACACTCATGACGGCTCCGGTGCCGTACTCCATCAACACATAGTTAGCCACCCACACGGGAATTATCTCGCCGCTAAATGGGTTGAGGGCTAAAACTCCGGTGTTGATTCCGACCTTCTCGGCTTCTTCGTCCAAAGATCTCGAACGTGCCGCGGTTTCGTTTTTCGTCTTCTCGCGAAACGCTATGATCTCGTTTTTCAAGCTCGAGCCTTCGAGGAGTTGGTCAACCAACGGATGGTCAGGCGAAAGGACCACGGCGGTCGCGCCATAAGTCGTGTCGATTCGCGTAGTGAAGACGCGAATCTTCTGCTTGCCGTCTTTCACGGCAAAGTCGATGTAGGCGCCTTCGCTTCGGCCCACCCAATCGCGTTGGCGCTTCAGGACCTTCTCCGGCCAGTTTGCCTCGATCTGCTTGATGTCTGCGACTAGCTGTTCCGCATAGTCAGTGATGCGGAGGAACCATTGTTCGAGGTCGCGCTTCTCCACATCCGCGCCACAGCGCCAACAGACGCCGCCGGCAGACTGTTCGTTGGAAAGCACCGTGCCTTCACGCGGACACCAGTTGACTGGAGACAACTTCTTGTAAGCCAAACCGCGTTCGTACATCTTTAGGAAAAACCATTGGTCCCACTTGTAAAAGTCAGGACGATGGGCGGCAATCTCCCTGGACCAGTCGTAACTGATTCCCAGACGCTGCAACTGTCCGCGCATGTGCGTAATGTTTTCTTCTGTCCAGTCGCGCGGGTTGACGCCACGTTTGATCGCAGCTTGCTCGGCCGGTTGCCCGAAACTGTCCCAACCGATTGGGTGCAGCACGTTGAACCCCTGCAGGCGTTTGTACCAGGCAAGCGCGTCGCCAATGGAATAGTTCCGCACGTGGCCCATGTGGAGAAAGCCCGACGGGTAAGGCAGCATCTCGAGAGCGTAAAACTTCGGGCGAGGATCTTCAGTCTTCGCTTCAAACGCCCCGGATTCGTGCCAGCGTTGCTGCCACTTCTTTTCGATCTGCTCGGGAAAGTATTTTTCGTCCATCTTCTTTGTCCTAACGGTGTCTAACACTTAACACGAATTATCTGTAACGCAAACTGGCGGTTTGCGGAACGCACGCGCAAATACGTGGGCCTGATGCGAAACATTGTTGAGTAGGATTCGCCGCTTCGCCTAGATGGCGCGCAAAAATGCGCGACGCGAAAGCGGCACCGTTAGGAGGAGTTTGGTGAGTGGTCTATATCGTAACTTCATCACGAGGTCTGGATTGTATTCAAGATGATTGTCCTTGTCCACTTATGATCGCCACCAGGTTTATCGATCATGCCGGACTACGTTGATGCTCTTTCATGTAAGCGCGCAATAGCGCAGAATCTCGCCGTAATCGAACCGATCATCCGAGCGAGTAAACGTATTCCCAGCGAACACTCGTTCGACGTCGATGAAGTCCAACCCATGACGCGTGAGATTGGCTCGGCACTTAGCTTCGTCTCATTCAAACCGCATACGCAGTGCAGTTACAAATTGTAGTTACGGTCAAACTTAGCGGCAGGGTGACGAGAGGATTGAGTGTGAGAGTTTTTTACGCCTAATCGCTGGCTTTGTCTATAAACGATCGCAGCGTATTGAGGTTTTGAAGATCTGCTCGTGGATCGTCGTAAGGAGTCTCCAGGATGAAGGCGGCGTGCGCTAGTTTTGGGTGGCGGGCCACGCGCCGTAGAGCGTCGCTGCCGATGTGGCCCTCGCCTATGTGCCAGTGGCGATCCACGCGAGAATTGTAAGGCGCGCGAGAATCGTTGAAGTGAATTGCGCGAACATTCTTCGTCTTAACAGTACTCTGGAGTTTATCGATCAGTGCTTCAAGGCCGTCCTCTTCACGAATGTCATATCCTGCCGTGAAGGCGTGGGCGGTATCGAAACAAACACCCAAGTTCAGTTTCGCGCAGCCGTCCATTATTTCGCGGAGATGTTCGAAGCGATGACCAATACACTCGCCCTGTCCGGCGGTGTTTTCCAGTAGGATTCGCATCTTCCCCATCGGTATCCGGCGAGTTGCAAACTTGAGAC
>DASQKG010000122.1:0-3227 GCA_035630655.1 Pyrinomonadaceae bacterium | reverse complement strand
TTTTCTTATGGGCCGAGTGAAGCGTAGATAACCATTCACGAATCGTGATGTGATCGATCTCGCCTATGGCAGGTACGTTCCGCTTTCCCGAAGGTCGATTGGCGGGGGCAAGATAGTCGAGAAACTGGCTCAGGTCGCTCCGGTAATTGCGCAGGGTGTGTTCGCTGACGTTGCGCTCGTAACGCAAGTGGTCGAAGAACTGGATTAACAGTTGCTCCATGAGATTCAACTACCTACCAGTCACTCGATCCGACGCTGGACCCTTTGCGAGAATAGTAAACCTTGCGAGCACGCACCCGAACATCTTTCCGGGATTTTATCTGCAGGTCGATGGCGTGATAGCGCCCATCCCGTTGCGCTTCTGATTGGTAGTAGCTCAAGACATATTGTTGCGCCAGATCAGCGGCGATTTGTTTGAACGCTGTCTCGAGTTGCGCGGTTGTCCTTGGTATGAAGGCGGCTCCACCGGTTTGCACTGCCAATTGCTCCATGCGCCGCTCGGCTGCAAGGGCTCGCAGATTTGCGCCCTCGTAGAGTCCAGTCTGGACCACGAAAACCTGACAATCATCGGAAAGGACGCGCCGAAGGGTCGTTTCAAAATCGACTTCACTGGTCGTCTCAATACCATCAGAAACGATTAGCACAACTCTACGTCCCAGGAATGGCCTCAGATAAGCAGCCGCATCAATTATGGCGTCGAAGAGTGAGGTTCCACCTTCCGGCTTGCCGAAGCTCGCGATCGTAGATTCCAGCCTCCCCAGATCGCTCGTCATGGGTTGCGCGAGATAGGGATCGGTCTCAACGGAGAATATGGCGGCCAAATCGGATGGGCGCATTACCCGGCGAAAGAAGTGTTTGGCAGCCTCCTTCTCAAACTCGCGCGCAAAATCGATGCTGCCACTATTATCGAAAAGCATCGCCAACCGCACAGGTAACTCCGAGCGAGTGATATCAGTTATCGTCCTAACCTGGCCATCAACCAATAGTTCGAAATCCTCAAGCTTCAAGCCGCTGATCGTGTGACCGTTGATGTCGACTACCGAGGCGGGTATTGGCACCAGGTTCGATGAGACGCTGACGACGTCCACGGGATCAACGTCGGCGCCAGCTTCACTCCGCGGGCCAGGTTGAGGGATTGGAGGAGGAGACTTTTGTGAGGCGGGTAACCGACGGGGCTGGCCTACGGGACCTTGCCCGGGCTTCGGTTTCGCCTTGGGGTCTTTCAGCCGTCCCGACTGTGCGGCGACGCCCGCTGACAACACGGCGGCGACAGTCAGGGCAAGGGTAATGAATATGATCTCGACGAATCCTCTCGCGTGCCTTCGCTTGAGGTCCGACGTTACGGAGTCGCCTGCAATGCTGTTTGCTGATGCTTTGTTTCTTGAAGCCAAGCGTTCCACTCTTTCAGGGCCAATTCAACCTGGAATTGATGACGGTCACGCTTTCTACGAAAGCGTCGTCGATCTTGTTCATCGAGCGGTTGCAGCAGGGCGAAAGTGATATTCACGGGCTGGAAATTTTTGGTTTCCGCATTTGCTACATAGCGTGCCAGCGCTCCAGTGGCGCTTCGAGGCGGCGCTTCAACCAGGGGTTGGCTGGTTGCGAGTCTGGCTGCATTCACTCCCGCCAACCATCCTATTGCGACTGATTCAACGTATCCCTCAACTCCGGTTATCTGTCCGGCGAAAAAGACGTTCGGTCGTTCACGCATCTGCATCGTCGGCCGGAGCACACGTGGTGAACAGATGTAAGTATTGCGATGGATCTGTCCAAACTGCAAGAACTCGGCTCTCTCCATCCCTGGAATCAGCCGCAAAACTCTTGCCTGTTCACCGTATCGTAGATGATTCTGGAAGCCAACAAGGCTGTATGCGTCAGCCATTAAATTTTCCTGCCGCAATTGTACTGCGGCATAAGGCTCCCGACCTGTGCGCGGATCCACCAGTCCTACCGGTTTCATTGGCCCATAGCGCAATGTGTCAACACCGCGTCGCGCCAGCTCTTCTATGGGCAGACACGATTCAAACCAACGCGTTTCCTCAAAACGTTGTAGCGGAACGCTCTTCGCCTCAATCAGTGCCTCATAAAAGACCGCATACTGCTCGCGATCAAATGGGCAGTTAAGATAATCGTCGCCACCTTTACCGTAACGAGCAGCAGCGAATGCGATCGAACGATCCACTGAATCGGCAGAGATAATCGGCGCGATGGCGTCGTAGAAATAAAGCTGATCGCTGCCGGTGATTTTCATGATCTCAAAGGTGAGCGCCTCAGAAGACAACGGCCCGGTCGCGATGATCACGATTGCGTTATCGGGAATTCGGGTAACTTCTTCGCGCACCAACTCGATATTCGATTCGCCTTCAATTCTTTCCGTGATGTATTCAGCAAACAACTGGCGATCGACGGCGAGGGCAGCTCCCGCAGGCACACGAGTGGCCGCGGCTGCCTCCATCACCAGAGACTGTGCGCGTCGCAATTCCTCCTTGAGTAGATAAGGAGCAGTGCCTGGCTCGTCGGATTTCAGTGAATTTGAGCAAACAATTTCCGCTAGTTTATCTGTTCGATGGGCGGGAGTCTGAGAGATCGGCCGCATTTCGAATAGACGGACTTTCGCGCCGGCACGTGCCGCTTGCCACGCCGCTTCAACTCCCGCGAGTCCGCCGCCGATAACCATCACCTGTTTCATGGTCAATATCTAAGAACTATGAATATCCGTTAGGTACCTTGGTTCCAGCAACCTTTACGGTTTCTTCTCTGGTTCGACGGGCTTCGGGATCTCGAGCTTGTAATCGCTCACGTCGCCCTTGAAATGTTTGTAGTCGCTCCACTCAATGGTCTTGTTGATATCGCCCCCACCGAACAAAAGCACTTTCACAGACAGGTTTACCTGGACCAGACGCGGTAGCCAAACGCCTTCCGCCATGCGCGTTTGCTCAATGGCGAATCCCGCACCCGGACGGAGCGAAAGCAGCAGGCCCCCGGCCATCTTGAAGCTCTCCGCAAGCCGGGCTTCAAGCCGCATTACCTGCTTGTCGATAGGATCAATCCAGACGACTCCGACAAGTTTAGAGATCAGACTCTCCTCGCGATTGCTGGGTTTAAAACCGGGACGCGGACGAAAATCAAAGACGACAGCATTCCGATCACGGAAGCGTTCGCGTCGTGGAGAAACAAACTCGCAGATCTTCAAGAACTGGGAGACCTCGGGATCGTCGGCCCCTTCC
>DASQKG010000121.1:0-9173 GCA_035630655.1 Pyrinomonadaceae bacterium | reverse complement strand
TCCTTTGAGGGTCGTTGTGTATTTCTCGTACAAAAAAGAAAAATGGTGTTTCGATTTCGTGCGAGTCGCGATCTACTGTGCGGCGCATAAAAAGGAACATTGAAATGGGACACTGAGGGTCACACGAACACAGCGCCTTCGAACGGAACAAGTTCCTTCAGGCGAAAGCGTTAAAACGAAGGTGTTCCCGGATGTTTGATTCAGACTTGTGGAGGTGAAGAGCTATGCAAGTGAAAGATGTTATGACTGCCGATCCGGCATGTTGTGTTTCAGAAACCGCCTTACAAGAGGTCGCTCAAATGATGATCGATCATGACTGTGGCGAGATACCCGTCGTTGACAGCCAAGACACGAGAAGACCGATTGGAGTCATTACCGATCGCGATATCGTTTGCCGCACGCTCGGCAAAGGACTTAATCCGCTCGATCTAACTGTGGCAGATTGCATGACCACACCTTGCGTGACAGTGACGCCGGAGATGACGATCGGGCAATGCGCCTGGCTCATGGAAGACAAAAAGATTCGACGCGTGCCGGTGATTGATGCGGACGGCAGTTGTTGTGGAATAGTCGCGCTCGCTGACATTGCACTGCGCGGGAAGACAGGCGTCACTGCCGAAGTTGTTAAGGAAGTATCCGAGCCGACTGCGGCAGCGTCTGCGGCGGGACAGTGAAACCTAATATCTCTCTCGGGTGCGTACTAAGGTAGTTTTCGAGCAGAAGACGACTTGCAGGGGGAGGAGCATATGAACAATCACAAAGTACTGGTACTCATCATCGGGGCCGCCGTTCTCGCGTTAGCTGTTGGCTGCGACACTGCAACGATTACCAACACTAACACTAACGTGGCGGTCAGCAATGCAAACGTGAATACGAATGTCAACGCGAACGCAAATGCGAACACGAGTCGAAGAAGCGTCAACGCCAACATCTCGCGGGAAGAGTACGAAAAAGATAAGACATCGTTTGCTGAAGACGCCAAGCGGTTAGGGCGCACCATTGGTAATGGCGCAAACGACGGCTGGCTTTGGACTAAGACTCGAGCAGTTTTGACTACTACCGACGATTTAAGGGACTCGACAATCAATGTTGACGTAGACAACGCGGTGGTCATGCTCTCAGGCACTGTGGCAACACAAGCGCAAAAGACAAAGGCAGCACAGGTAGCGAAGGATGTCGAGGGGGTTAAGAGCGTTGATAACAAACTAGCGGTTGCCGCGAATCCTTAATCTGCTAAGTTGGCAAATCAGCTTGAGGGTCGTTGGCACCAGGCGAGTGGCTCTTAGTAGAAGGTGCGGAATGTTAGCGGCAGCATTTACGGCAGTAAGGTGTTGTTGTCGCAGTCCGGGCTTCTCCCGATTCGCGCGCACACGTTCAGCGCGAAATGGTGTGCCTGTAACCAGCGATAGTGCCAGGGAGCTGCGAATAATTTGCCCGCCGCCTTCGCCAAGTGAGCCGTCGATTATCAGCATCGTATGCCTTTATCTTCACGCAAACCCGACGCCCCAGGCAATCAGTTTATATCCATAAAGGCCTAAGGAGCCGGGCCGGAAATATTCAAGCGGAAGCTTGCGCATTATGATCGCAAAACACTTTTGGTCTCAAAGCCTAATGAAACTACGCGTTTGGTACCTTATGGTTTTCGTTCGATGGTCGTTGCAAAAGTGGTACTTGCATGTGACGAAAGTATCCTGTGTCGTTCACCGGACATACGAGCAATTGGGTCACTTGTTATACCCCTCGCACTTACGATCAGGCCCCCAGTTTGATTTTCGCCGGCAACATGTGCCGGCAAAACAGGAGAAAAACCATGAATGCTTTTGCGTTACTAAAAGCCGACCATGAAAAAGTTGCCGGCATACTTGAAACGATTGAAGAAACTACCGAGCGAGCGATCAAAGGGCGAGACGAGCAATTTGCATTCATGAGTGGAACTGTGGCATCACGCTTGCCGGACGTTGCCCGACAAGAGCAAAAGGTGACAATGAAGTATCGAGTAACGGCTGGGAAACAGACGTAGTGAGAGTTCTCTTGTATTGAATTAAGGCGCTATACCCGACGCGTTTTGAAGAATTAATTTCCGGGTCATGACTGGCCGAATCTCGCCTCAGGTCGGCTGCCTAACAGGAATTCTCACTAGTCAGTCGACTGGCGTTAATCCGAAATTCTTTCGTGGACTCTGAACTCTCCTCAGGCTATCCGTGTGAGTTGCGGAGAGGGGATATCACTGCGTTAACGACGCTACAAGGGGGAAATACCGATGTCGATCAGAAATCATGAGGCGAACTTACAACCGGATTTGGTTTGTTTCTCGCACCTGCGCTGGGATTTTGTCTACCAGCGCCCGCAACATCTGTTGACCCGTTGTGCGCGGGACCGGCGGGTCTTCTTTGTTGAAGAACCTATCTTCGGCAATGGCTCGATGCGGCTCGACGTGCGCGAGGCCGATGCCGGCGTTCGAGTTGTTGTGCCGCATTTGCCTGACGGGCTTCGCAGTGAAATCGCGACCACCGCGGTGATGAAGGACATGATAGGACGTCTCTTTTTTGAGAACGGAATTCGTGAGTATGTGTTTTGGTATTACACCCCGATGGCACTGACCTTCACGAAACACTTCAGCCCGATCGCCTCGGTTTACGATTGCATGGACGAGCTCTCAGCCTTCAAAGGCGCGCATGATCAACTACCGACATTGGAGAAGCAGCTCTTCCAACATGTCGATCTGGTTTTCACGGGCGGGCAGAGCTTGTATGAAGCGAAACGAAATTCCCACAAAGCAGTTCATGCGTTTCCGAGCAGTATTGATGTCTCTCATTTTGGGAAAGCCAGGACCGCGACAAGCGATCCCCAGGATCAGGCCGGCATACCGCAGCCGCGTTTAGGTTTTTTTGGTGTGATCGATGAGCGGTTTGATATCGAATTGCTCGAGGCCGTCGCGTTACAGCGTCCCGATTGGCACTTCATTATGATCGGCCCGGTTGTAAAGATTCATCCCAACTCATTGCCCAAACATCCAAATGTTCATTACCTCGGACCGAAGAAATATGACGAACTTCCGAGCTACCTCGCAAACTGGGATATTGCTCTGCTGTTGTTTGCGCGAAACGAATCAACGCGGTTTATCAGTCCTACAAAAACACCGGAATACCTGGCGGCAGGCAAGCAGGTTATATCAACCTCGATTCGCGATGTCGTAAGACCGTACGGCGATTTACAACTGGTCCATATCGCGGATAAGCCTGATGACTTCATTCGTGCCGCTGAACAGATCCTCACGAAATCGACTGATCAAAGTGAATGGATCTCCAAGGTAGACAATTTTCTGGCCGATATCTCGTGGGACAAAACGTGGCAGCAGATGTCCGCACTGATTAACGAAGCTGTGGAGGCGCGACGGCCTGTAAAGACTTCGTCGCTGCCGCTTGCCAAGGCGAAGCCACAGACAGCCGCGGTGGTTTAATAATCGGATTTAACAAGGAGGGTTGAGATGTTTGACTATTTAATTGTAGGCGCCGGTTTCGCGGGCAGCGTGCTCGCCGAACGCCTCGCAAACGGATCTGACAAGAGAGTATTGCTTTGTGACCGGCGACCGCACATCGGCGGCAACGCATACGATCATTACAACGAAGCCGGTGTTCTGATCCATAAATATGGCCCGCATATCTTTCATACAAATTCACGCGAGGTCTTTGAATACCTGTCCCGCTTCACCGAGTGGCGTCCTTATCAACACCGTGTCCGCGCCAGTGTAGACGGACAAATAGTTCCTATTCCCATCAACCTCGACACGATTAATAGCCTTTACGGATTGAGCCTGACGTCGTTTGAAGTCGAAGAGTTCTTTAAAAAGGTTGCAGAACCGGTAGAGCGAGTACGCACGTCTGAGGACGTTGTCGTCAGCACAGTGGGCCGCGAATTGTACGAGAAGTTTTTCCGCAACTACACGCGGAAACAGTGGGGACTCGATCCTTCGGAGCTTGATGCGAGTGTGACCTCGCGCGTTCCCACGCGTACTAATCGCGACGATCGATATTTTACCGATACCTACCAAGCCATGCCGCTTCACGGTTACACCCGCATGTTTGAGAACATGCTGGATCACCCGAACATCAAGATCATGCTGAATTGCGACTATCGCGAAATCGAAAAAGACATACCGTTTCGCCACATGATCTATACCGGGCCTGTTGATTCCTACTTTGATTATCGCTATGGGAAATTGCCATACCGGTCTCTGGAATTCAAACACGAAACACACGACACACCGGTATATCAGTCGGCCCCGGTTGTTAATTACCCTAACGAGCAGCTCTATACGCGTGTGACCGAGTTCAAACATCTCACCGGGCAGGAACACGCGAAGACAAGTATCGTTTACGAATTTCCCAAGTCACAGGGAGATCCCTATTACCCTGTGCCGCGAAAAGAAAACGCCGATCTGTACGCCAAATACAAAGCGCTGGCAGACGGGACATCGAACGTTCATTTTGTCGGCAGGTTGGCCACCTACAAGTACTACAACATGGATCAGATTGTGGCCCAGGCTCTTACCACCTATGGGAAGATTGCCGGTATGAAACGCGTGGAAGCGACCATGAAGATTCAAAGCAACGGCAATGGCAATGGGCACAAGCCGGAACTGAATCCGTTGGCTATCCCTGAAAAGGTTTTAACGGCGGTTAACCGTTAGGGAGTGGGCATGGTTGCACCTAAGTTAACTGCTCAAATGCCTGAGGTGTGGGCCGGAGTAGAGTGCACGGTTAATCGCGTGGGCGACAGCTACTCAGACCAGCTCGAGCGTAGCGGTCATGCGATACGTGTTAAAGATCTCGAACGACTGGCGGACCTGGGTGTCCGCTCGATTCGTTATCCTATCCTGTGGGAGCGTACGGCGCCGGAAGCTTCTGACAGATTGGATTGGTCGTGGGCCGATGAACGTTTGGGCGATTTGCAGCGGCTTGGCCTGAAACCAATAGCCGGGTTGGTCCATCACGGCAGTGGACCTCCCTACACCAGCCTTCTCGATCCGGGTTTTCCGGAAAAGCTCGCAGCTTACGCGGGCGCAGTGGCGCAGCGTTATCCATGGATCACTGATTACACTCCGGTAAATGAACCATTAACGACAGCCCGCTTTAGTTGTCTTTACGGTCACTGGTATCCGCACCACCGTGACTCGCTGTCGTTTGCCCGAGCTTTGCTGACCCAACTAAAGGCAGTAGTACTTTCCATGAGTTCGATCAGGACTGTGAATCCTGTCGCGCGTCTAATACAAACCGAGGACTTGGGGAAAACGTTCAGTACGGCAACGCTCGCCTATCAGGCCGCGTTTGAAAACGAACGCAGGTGGCTGACGTTTGATTTGCTGTCAGGGCGCGTACTTCCTGGCACGGCGATGTGGGACTACCTTCGATGGGTAGGTGTCGCAGCAAGCGAGTTGGAATGGTTCCTTGAGCACAGTTGCCCTCCCGATCTGATCGGTGTGAACCATTACATAACGAGCGAGCGGTTCCTTGATGAACGCTTGAACAGATATCCCGCGGCTTTTCATGGCGGTAATGGTCGTCACGTTTATGCGGACGTTGAGGCTGTGAGAGTTTGTGCTGAAGGAGTCGCCGGTCCGAAGGCGATCTTGAAGGAGGCCTGGAGGCGATACCATCTGCCACTGGCGATTACTGAGGTCCATCTCGGATGCACTAGAGAAGAACAGTTGCGATGGCTAAATGAAGTTTGGAATGCCTCGGTGGAATTGCGCGCCGAGAATGTTGACGTTCGTGCCGTGACCGCCTGGGCGGCCTTTGGAACCTTCGACTGGGATAGTCTGCTGACTTGCGACAACGGGTGCTACGAATCAGGTATTTTTGATCTGCGTTCACCGGTTCCTCGTCCCACGGCCCTTGCGCACATGATTCGGACCATAGCGTCCGGAAAGAAGTTTGATCACCCGACACTGGATACGCCAGGATGGTGGCGTCGATTTGATCGGCTTTGTTATCCGCCAGTCAAACATCGCGAGAACGGCCTTGCATCAAGTCTAAGTACGGTAAATAAATCTGGCGGGGCGAGTCGATCGCTCTTAATCACCGGCGCTACCGGCACACTGGGCCAGGCCTTTGCACGAATTTGCGAAAAACGCGGGATTGCCTATCGACTTCTTTCCCGAAAACAACTCGACATTGCAGATCAGAATTCTGTCGTCGCCGCAATCGAGCGATATCGACCCTGGGCCATCATCAATACCGCCGGGTTTGTTCGCGTGGATGATGCGCAGTCTGAGGTTGAAACGTGTGTGCGCGAGAACCTGAGCGGACCGGAATGTCTTGCCAGAGAATGCGCCCAGCGTAAGTTGCCTCTTGTTACGTTCTCATCTGATCTGGTTTTCGACGGGTTGAAAACGACGCCTTACCTGGAAAGCGATCCGACGTCACCGTTGAACGTATACGGCAGAAGTAAGGCCGAAGCTGAAGCGCGCGTACTCGCAGAGTTTTCCCACACACTGATTATTCGGACCAGCGCGTTTTTTGGTCCGTGGGACAGCTTCAATTTTGTTCACGCAGTTCTCGAGACGCTATCTAAGGGAAAGGCCTTCGTCGCCGCAGACGACATTACGATCTCACCGACGTATGTTCCGGATCTGGTAAACGTAGCTTTGGATCTTTTGATCGATGGTGAGCATGGCATCTGGCACCTTGCGAACTCGGGAGCAGTAACGTGGGCTGAACTTGCTCGACTAGTTGCAGACAAAGCCGGCTATAACGCGGCTCTCATTGGGAGTCGTTCCAGTGACTCGCTGGGTTTCATTGCTCGCCGGCCGTTGTTCACACCGTTATCGAGCGAGCGTGGCAATTTCATGGCCAGCCTCGAAGACGGCCTTGATAGATTTTTCCAGGACAGAAAATGGAATTACAGAGAAACCGCAGCCGGCGCGCTCGGGCTTGCGCGCACTAATACAGGCTGAGCCAGGAATGAGAGTTTTTAAGAACAATAGAACAAGGGGATAAAACGATGGATCTCAAGGAGCGATCTATATATCAACTGCCAAACGGCCGCGAGCTTGTGGCACAGTTAAGCGAGGCGGGTAAAGCAATTCTGCAGAACGTAAGTGCATCGGACCCAGACCAATACGAATTGAATGACGAGGGCCGCCTTCTGTTGAATGGCCAATTGACAGCCTGGGAAGTCGATGACCTGATAGATACAGGGAGGACAGCATCGCCTCATATGACAGGGGTTTTGCAGGAGAGTTTTATAACCGAAACTGAGAGGGGTTATGACAACCTCTGAAGAACTGGTGACGCGTAAGGTAGTTCTGCCGGATGGCCGTTATCTGATCTATTACACGGTTAAGCCAGATGACAGTTTAGTTCCTTCCGAGCCTGCGCAGGCGGAGACGGATCTGAAAGCCGAAACGCGCGACGAGGAAAACTGAGTGTCAGAACTGCGATGGAACCCGCTGCTGGGTGAGTGGGTCGCAACTGCGACACATAGACAGGATCGAACCTTCTTACCACCGGATGATTACTGCCCACTTTGTCCAACGAAGCCTGGTGGTTTTCCCACCGAGGTGCCGGCCAGCAATTACGATATAGCCGTATTTGAAAATCGCTTCCCCACCTTGAGGTCAATTCCAGACGAGCCCGCAGTTGTTCCTTCTGATCTTTATCTAGTTCGTCCGGCCCAGGGCGTATGCGAAGTGGTCCTGTATAGCCCTAACCATACGTCATCACTGGCTAGAGAATCTGTCGAACAAATCTATAAACTCGTCCGTGTGTGGACCCACCGTTTTCAGGAGCTGGGAGCGCTGGAGTTTGTAAAGTTTGTGTTCATCTTCGAGAACAAGGGCGAGGCCATCGGTGTAACTCTCCACCATCCGCATGGTCAGATTTATGGATACCCTTTTATTCCGCCACGACTCGCTACCGAGTTGCAGCGATGCGCCGAGCATCAGGCACGCAGCGGAAGATGTCTGCTTTGCGATATCCTCGCCGAAGAACGTCGTGACGCGAAACGCATCGTCGCCGAAAACGGTTCCTTCGTAGCCTTTATTCCGTTTTTTGCGCGTTGGCCCTATGAGACGCACGTTTATTCAAGGCGTCACTTTCAGGCGTTGACAGACATGACAACAGCCGAGCAAAAAGATCTGGCAGCGATGTTAAAGATGGTGCTTGTAGGTTTCGACAAACTATTTGATACTTCCTTCCCCTACATGATGGTTATTCACCAGCGCCCGGTAGACGGCGAGACTTACGACTACTATCACTTTCATATCGAGTTTTATCCTCCATTGAGAACAGCGAAAAAGCTGAAGTACCTGGCCGGCAGCGAGACAGGAGCAGGCATGTTTATCAACGACACGCTACCGGAAGTGAAAGCCGGAGAATTAAGGGCCCACATCGAACCCGTCAGTGGTTAGGACGGGAAGTTCAGAGTTCAAAGCTTTAGCTTGCGTCTTACGCAGCGACAACCTGAAGGTTGAACTGTTGAACTCCGAACTACTACGGGTAATCTGGGTCGCATAGGAGTTTGCGCAATGGTTGAGCCTCAGGCGAACTTGGAGACACCGCTGAAACAAAATCTGCAGGCACTGCGAAATTCGTTTCGCCAGTTGTATGGCACTGAGCCGCGCCTGTTCTCCGCTCCCGGCCGGATAAATCTGATTGGCGAACACACTGACTATAACGAAGGTTTTGTGTTGCCCATGGCGGCTGACCGCCGGACCTATGTTGCCGCCGCCACGCGAGAGGATCGTTTGATCCGCGTGCACTCTTCAAATCTCGGCGAAGCAGCAGAATTTGATCTCGATGACAAACCCCAACCAGGGCAGCCACATTGGCTTTCATATGTTGAAGGCGTTGCGCGGGTTTTGACGGGAAAGGGGTTTGGGCTAAAGGGTGCAGACCTCGACATTTCATCCGAGGTGCCGATGGGCGCAGGATTATCGTCGTCTGCTGCGCTCGAAGTTTCTGTGGGATTTGCCCTAATCACCCTGGCTAAAGAAGACATCGACTTGATGCAACTGGCGCTGGCTGCGCAAACGGCGGAACACCTGTTCGTCGGGACAGCATGCGGGCTGATGGACCAGCTAACGGCCGCGTATGGAGTAGCCAATCATGCGATGTTAATCGATTGTCGATCGCTGGAACGTGAGCTGGTGGTTATGAACGTACCGAAGACGA
>DASQKG010000120.1:0-30893 GCA_035630655.1 Pyrinomonadaceae bacterium | reverse complement strand
GGCCGGCAACATCCGCAAACTCCGCTTCCATGCGACGAAGTTCACCTGCAGTACTGCGTCGTCGTTCCGCGGCGGCTGCTGCTGCCGCGCGCTGAATCGCCAATCCTTCACTCTCAGCTTCGGCGGTGCGCCGGGCCTCGGCCAGCACTGCGGTAGCGTTTGTGACTAATGAAGTGGCGGCGATGCGTGCTGACTCGGCTTCCTCAGCGTCAGTTATGGCCGCAGCACGGCGTCTCTCAACCTCGATTCGTTCCTGTTCAACCCTTGCGGCGTCGTCAGCAACGACCTTCATGTGTCGCTCGGCCCGTTCGATTTCGTGAGCGAGACTTGTGGCCGTCACTTCACGCGCCATCGCCTCGCGCTCTTCGCGTCCGATGGCCTCATTAAGAATTACCACTGCGTCTTCAAGCTCAACCAGCCGTGTGCGCGCCTTAGCAGCAGCTTCCTCCGCGGATTTTGACTCGGCTGCTAAAACCTGTGCCCGCGCTTCCAACTCTCGAAGCTCGCGTTTGAAGGTCAAGAGACCCGCGCCTTCCTCAAGCGCACGCGCATCTCCGGCGCTGACAAACTGGCCACTGGCGACCCAATCACCGTTCAGCGTAACGAAAACTTCGCCGGTAGCCAGCGACTTCGTCATCGCGTCGTCAAGGTTGGAAGCCAAACGCGCATTCATTCTTTCGGGCAATGTGCGCTGGAGAACGGAAACGAGCTCGCGAGGCGCGCCCAGCAGATCTGAAATCTTCAGGTCGTCAGGCACCACCTCGTTTGCGAAAGAGATAGACAACGCGGATCGCTCCTCGACCTTACAAGCCAGGGCGTTACTTTCGTCGCTTCCGCCGTGAAGACCCGCCACCAAAAAACTGGCGCGACCGCCGTTATTTTCCCGCAACCACTGCGCGGCACGGGCCGCGTCATCAGGCGTGGGGACGACAATCGATTGCAGCGTCGAACCGAACACCCCTTCTACTGCTCTTTCCCATTTGGCATCGACGTTTAGCGCGTCGGCTAACGTACCAATGAAATGAAAATTGCGCGGCGAAGCGTCATCGGCGAACAGCATTTGAACAGCGCCGGAATAATAAGCACGACGATCGTCGAGCTCTTTTAGACTCTCGAGACGATGTTTGGTGCGCGAGTACTCATCGCGCACTCGCGTCTGTTCTGCCTCAGTGTCACTAACCGCTTCGTGTCCCTGAACGTTCAGCTCGACGGCCCGTTCCCGTTCGGCGTTCAACCTCGATATGTATTCTCTGCCGGAGTTGATGATCAGACTGAAAGCATCTGATTCGGTCCGGCGCTCGGAATGTTGAGCGGTGGCGCGTTCTCCTTCATGCCTGAGACCTTCAGTCTGTACCGCCAGACGTTCGAGAGTGCCTTCCAGCTGCCGCGCAATCTCCCGGAGCCGCTCTGCCACCGCGGTGTGCTTGAGCAGTTCCGCGCGCGCTTCCTCGATTTGGATCTCGGCAGTCAGAGCCAAAGAGAGTTTCTCGCCGTACGACTCTTCAGCAGTCCGGAGAGAGGCGGCGCTTTCATCAGCTTCCGTTCTGAGCCTGGAATCCTCTTCCTGTAACCGTTTGCATTCGGCTTCGACCAGAATGAGGCGCTCCGAAAGAGCGTCGATCTCGGCGCTGACCTCGTTCTTCCGCTTTTCAAGCGAAACTACCTGTTCTTCCTGATACGCGCGCTCACGCGTTTGCCGGTCACGACGAAGCACGGCCTCGGCAGCGGCCGCTCGCGACGCAGCCAGATCGTCTTCAGTCTTCCGCGCCTCCTGAGTGGCATTGCGCGCCTCTTCTTCCTGCCGGCTCAACTCCTCCGCCACACCGCGTTCAAGCTCGTTCGCTTCCTGAAGTTTTAAAACTGTATCCTCGAGCAGGGTAGTGAGTTTGAGATCTTCCGCCACGTAAACATGACGCAGCAGTTCGCGCAGCTCTTCGCGGAAGACGCGATACCGTCGCGCCTTAGCGGCCTGACGCCGCAAACTGTTTACCTGACGATCTATTTCAGAAATGATGTCGGAGATTCGCGAGAGATTTGAACGCGCGGATTCCAATCTCGCTTCGGCAGCGCGCTGCCGAACTCGAAACTTGGTTATGCCCGCCGCCTCCTCGATTATGGTGCGGCGATCCATTGGCTTTGCCGAAAGAATCTGCCCGATGCGACCTTGTTCGATGATTGCATAGTGGCCGCCTGCGAGACCCGTACCCGAGAACAGATCCTGTATGTCGCGTAGCCGGCAAGCTTTGTCGTTCAGTAGGTATTCGCTCTCGCCTGAACGAAAGAGTCGTCGCGTGATGGACACCGATTCGCCGGGAGCAAACTCCAGCGCCAGATTCCGCCGCCGCCAATGTCGTTTATGAGAATGGTGTTTTGGAGCTGGAACGCCTGCGGCGGCTTCGGCCTCGACATCGACAATTGTGGTATCGGGTGGCTCGGTTGCGCTTAGTTCAGCGGCGGCGACTTCGGTTGGGCTTGCGGTTTCAGCTGGAATAATTGCGTCAAGCTCGACTACGTGCTCATCAATCTCTTCCAGAGTGGAATCAATGTCTTCGATGTCGGGCTCGTGCTCAATTACGTCGTCCCGGACCATGTGCATGACTACTTCGGCCATGCCGCTGGGCTTGCGGTTTCGCGAACCCTGAAAGATGACGTCCTGCATTTGCCCGCCCCGCAAATGCTTCACGCGCTGTTCGCCTAACACCCAGGATATGGCGTCGGCAACATTACTCTTGCCGCAGCCGTTTGGCCCGACAATGGCGGTAATGCCATCCCCAGTAAAGACAATTTCGGTGTAGTCCGCGAAGGATTTAAACCCGGTGATCTCGAGGCGTTTCAGTTTGAACATGCGAGAAAGCGTCTATTGTCGCCTAAGCCCGAACTAAAAGCCGAATCGGAAAGGCTGCGCACGGGTGTGCCAATATAAGAGTGACCTGCTTAGAATGTCAACCAAAACTTGAGGTCACCCACCTTTAATTAAGTAGACAGCAAAGTTAACGACTGATGCTTAAGATGCATGGTTTTAGCGGGATCTGGCCTCCTTGAGAATTCGGCGCTCAAGGCCCTAGGGTGAGGGGGCAGTTGTGCCTTGCCGCTGGCGTGAAATCATTACCTCAATGCCCTTGCGAATCCCGTCGGCATTTGTTGCCTCCGTCTTCAGTTGACGTCCATTTATCACGATAGTCGGTGTGCCATTGATGCCCATCCGTGCGGCTGCGTCAAGGTCTGCCTGAAGCCTGAATCTGACCTGGTCGCTAACCAGGTCCTGCTCAAAACGAGCGGTATCCAGTCCCAGGTCGCCGGCAAACTTCACGAACCTGGGCTTAGGGTCTTTATCGTCTTTCCAAAGATCCTGATTCTTATAGAGCAGGTCATGCATCTCCCAGAAGCGGTTCTGCACTCTGGCTGCTTCCGCCGCCTGGGCTGCGATAAGCGCATTCTTATGTATGGTTAGCGGCAGGTTTCGGAAAACGAAGTTTAGACTCGGCCCATACTGTTGCTTGATCTCTTTCAGGGCGGGATGGAGCTGAGCGCACGGTGGGCACTGATAGTCTCCAAACTCCTCAAGGGTAACTACGGAGGGAGTGCTCGATTCGATAGGCGGCTGTGCAACTAGGTCGGCGTTTCCCCTGGATCTATATAGGAAGACTCCTGCGACGATTGCTATTAACAGAACGCCGGCGATGATTAGAACGGCACTATATTTTTTCATAATGAATCAATGTTAAAGCAAGTCGTTTCTAATTCTCTATTTGGCCAGTTCTCTCCTGGTAAATAACAACAACTCCACTCCGGGTCTCAACGAAAATGTACCCGCGCCATTAAGTCCTGACTGAACCTGTTCATAACGATCCCCAAACGTGGTTTCGACCTCCGAAGCTTGCCCCTGGGACGCGACAATAACGGGCTCGTTTGTTTGGGCCATGCGTCCATGGTAACCCACCCGTCCGTAGTCCCGCAGGTACCATGGCAGAGGCCAATACTCCGGCGAAACTATTGTGATTCCGGTCTGGCCACCCTGGTGAGTGCGCTTCGCAATCCGGTCAATTTCTTCCAGTATTCTCAGCAGGTCGCGGCGCGTGTGCGCATAAACGTAGACATAGTACGGATCGTCGTTGTCGTAGTTATTGAAATTGAGATCGAGAGTTTGATATCCGGGAATAAACGTCTTCCAGTGCACTTTGTCCTGGGCGTAGGCCCTCAAGATGCCAGGTGCAAAGCCGGTTGCTAATAATAGGACGACGGCTAAGGCAAGTGTCCCGGCAGCTCGGTCCAAACCCTTTTCCCTCAACTCTTCATAAATCCATTGGATTGCGTGACCACTGCAAAGTGATAGCGGAACGATGAAGCTTAGACTCAGCCACGGCGTCTTGTAATTGATTAGTGAATAGGCTGCCATCAGACCAAAGGCCCAAAGTGCGGAGAATAGCGCCAGCGCTTTAGAGGGTCTGAAGACGGCCACCAGCGCGCCTATCGCACCGAGCAAGAGCAGCGGAGACTCCTGCAAAAGTAGCCACCAGACATAAGTGGTCAACGGTTTTCCATGAGCTTCCTTGCCAGTCTTGGTCCAAAACTCAAAGGTCTTGATTGCATCCCAGACGCCCTTGGGAAAATTTCTGAAGAAGGACGAGTAAAAAAGAACATTAACGATAATGAATATGACGACCGCGACTACGATCCAAATTGCAATGTTGGCTGTTCCCCCGGCCCTTTCCACAAAGCTCATTTGTTGTGCCTTTGACCTTGACTGGTCGCGGCCCTTCTTCCGCTTCGGCGTGTTACCGGCTTGCCCGCGCAGCGTTTGGTACACATAGGTCAAGAGAAGTGCCAAACACAAAACGATGACTGAGATGATGGCCGTCTCTTTTGTCGCAAAGAGTAGCGCCGCCGACAATGCGGCCAACGACAAGTAAATCGCGTTCGCACGTTCGTAGTATTTCCACCCGGCCACTACTATGGCCAAGGTGAAGAAGACGAATTGGCTTTCGTGGATAAAGTAGCGCGAGAGATAAACCGCGCCCGGCGAAACCGCCAGCAACGCGGCGGCGCTCAAGGTGGCGATAGTTCCAAGGTTTCTGCGGAGCGTAAGAATCAGCGCGACAGTCGCCAGTCCAAATAGCGCTGGAACAAAACGGATCGCGATGGTGGTCAGTCCGACGCTGTTCTGCGTTTGAACTCCAAAGAGGACCCTTAGTACCCGCGGGAAAAGAGCGGCGAAATAGTAAAGGGTAGGTCCGTGGTAATTCGCCGGGTCATACTGATAAAACCCGTCTCTTACCAGCCGTATTAAGAAGTTTCCGTTTACTCCCTCGTCGTGGTGCAGTGGAACCAGGTTCAAATCGTAAAACCGTAACAGAGCAGCCATGGCTAATATGACCACGCTGGCGATGACCCAGGTTTGGTTCGAAACCTCAACCCCGGTGCCGGTCTGTGGTAGGTGAGTTTCCATGCTCGTTGACTGAGGGGAACGCTTCCCGCCGCGTCGCTGCTTACTATCTGATCTTGTAGAGGCGGTACCCACCTACTTCTCCTGCCAGTTCCAAATTTGAAAAGAATTGATCGTTAACACTGACCTGACTTATTTCCAGCGGACTCACAACCACATAACCAACACCATATTTGCGCAAGATTGAAAACGCGTCCGGCGCGCCGGCGTAGATTCTCTTGATCTCCGAGTGCCTGGGCCCAAAATCAAGGCCATGCGACCAAATATGGCCGGGATAACCCATAAGCGATCTACGTCCGGTCAGGAACACCGGGTGGTTGTGAACTGGAGCATGTAAAATCACGGCTTCCGGCGCAGTCGTCGCTTTTATCGATTCGGCGAAAGCCAGTCCTTGCGAGGCAAACACCTGAAGCTTGGTGGACCTGAACATTATTGTTGCCACGTCCAGAGCTCCAGCTGCCGTAAGAACGGCAAACAAGATACCCGCAGCCACGCGTTGCGATAAGCCCTGCTTCCAGAGTCGAGCGAGTAAGAGCGCGACCAGCGGCGCCGAACCCAACCACCAATAAAAAAGCACTTTGATGTTATCCCAAATCCACGGCGACATTTGGAAAAAGTTTGGAATGATGAAGCAAAGTGTAAATGGCAGAAAAAATAACAATAGCCTGCGTGGGATGAGCCTCTCCTTTCCACCCCAGAGGAGTGCGGCAATCGTTACGGGAATGAAGAGACCGGTGTTTTTAAGCCAGAACCAGAAGATGTCCTCTTTGCCATGGTCCCACCCGGTGTGCCATTGGAAAAACTTTGAGCCGTCAACCGCGCTGTTGTGGGTAGACCACCACAACTGCGGCAGGGCGACGATTGAAGCTGCCAGGAAAAAAAAGAACCACGCGCGCCAACGCCTTTCCAGCAGGGCAATGCCGGCGCCGACCACCATCAGCACAACAAAGCTGTGAGCATGGACCAACGGAATAAGCGCTGCGATAAGGCCGGCAGCAATCATGCGCCTGTCCGAAGGGGTAAGTGCAAACGCAGAGGGCGGCGTTGTTGGCGTTTCGGCTATCGAAGCCTTTTGGTCTTTTTTTCCTTTTCCCTTTTTCCTGTTCTTGTCCGTTTGCTCGTTCACCTCTGTTTCCGGTTCACCCGACAGCCACCACTGCGTGAAAACAATTACAGCGAGGGGCAGACCGAGGAGAAATCCACGCTGAGGGATCAGTAAGGTCGACATGGCGTTTCCCCACCGCCAGGCCGTGTCCGGAATAATGGTGAACGAGTTTGGCAGGGCCTTGAGAAAGTCTGTAAGGTTGTCTTTGCCCGAGGATGTAGTCCACAGAAATATCCAGCCCAGGCCGCCGTTAAGAAAGACAAGAAACGGTGTCAGCACCGCGGCAAATCGATCGCGAAGCATCACCAGGGCCCAGTAATGGACCAGGCCGAAGAATGCAATGCCCACCACCAGGTTTTCAAGAAACATTGATTGGCGCAAGCTCGCGCCGCAATAGACAAAAATCGCGGAAACAAAATCCGTGACGAATGGATAGGTAAAGAATACTCCCGCGTAAGTAGGATCCTGTGGGGGGAAATTATTGCCGAAGGCGAAGCTGGTGATGACGCTGATGTGAAATGGCAAATCTCCGTAATTGTTAGGCAATCCAGTGTAAATGCCATCAGGCAATTCAATCATCGCGCGTTGGAAACAGCGCCAAAGAACCAGCGCCACCAGCAAATACAAGCTTACGTATCCAACCGGCATCTGCCCGGGACGGCGTATCGCTTTGCGGATGGCTTCGTAAGTCGCGCTGACATCAGCGTATACAAGTGCACGCCGTTTGGGATTTTGTAACGAAAGCGCCGAGAGACTCAACACTGCCAGCGTGAGTGCGATGGAAACAGCCGTTAAGCCGAGTAGTGAGGCGAATACAAAACCGACCAGGCCCAGCGCTGCAATGCCAATGCACGCCCCGGCACAGAGCCGGGCCGCAAACGCAGCACTTCGGTCATAGAGGTAAGTGGCTAGTGTGCCGCAGGCAATTACCAGCAACACGATCGCAAGCGATATGATCACGCAGTCTGCGACGGCAGTTAACTAAGTACCCCGACCGTCTGATCCTTTTTATTCCATCAAATTACTGGGGCGGGATTATACGCGAAGGACTCTTGAATGCAGCAGGCTCCGGTCGATAGTGTGCTCTTTCCTGGCTCCGTAGGAGCCAAATATTTATAGCCAGAAGTCCCAACAACATCCGCGCTCCGGAGGAGCGCAATGTGCTAATCGATGCTGAGATTCACTGGCGACATTCGGCTCCTATGGAGCCAGGAATAATCTGATACAACGTTCGGGCTATAAACATTAGGTCCCTACGGGACGGAAGGACAAACAGACGCTGGGGATCTTCAGCGCCCTCGCTGCCTCCGTTTGCACGGCGGAAAATTTTCGGTTAGTTTCAAACTCCGAAAGGATCAAACAATGTTACGAGCAGGTATTGTTGGCTTGCCCAATATAGGCAAGACCACGCTTTTCAACGCCGTAACGGCGCAGTCTTCCGCCGTGACCGCAAACTACGCTTTCTCCACCAGTAAGCCAAACGTGGGTGTGGTCACCGTACCGGATGAACGTCTCGCGCCGCTGGCCGAGATTGTGAAGACAAAAGTCATCGTACCCGCCAGTGTTGAATTCGTGGATATCGCCGGCCTCGTGCGCGGCTCATCGAAGGGCGAAGGAATGGGCAACCAGTTTCTCGCCAGCATACGCGAGACCGACACGATGATTCACGTGGTCCGCTGCTTCGAAGACGAAAACATCGTCCACGTCGACGACAGCATCGATGCCCGGCGAGACATTGAAACGATCCAGATCGAGCTGGCGCTGGCAGATCTCGGGACCGTCGAGCGCCGCCGCGAGCGCGTGCAGAAGGGCGCTAAGGGTGGGGAGAAGATGGCGAAGGCCGAACTCGAGGTGCTCGACAAATTGCAGCCGGCCCTGGAAGAGTTTCAACCGGCAAAGAGTGTGTCACTTAACGAGGACGAGCTTGTCATTGCCCGTAACTATTTTCTGTTGACGATGAAGCCGACGATCTACGCCGCTAACGTTAACGAAGCCACGCTCGGTGCACCCGACAACGATGAGCAGCTACGGGCGATTCGTGAGGTCGCCGCCAGTGAAGGCTCGGAGTGCATCGTCATCTGCGCGCAGTTAGAGGCGGACCTGGTAGGTCTCGCACCCGAGGAACGCCGTGAGTACCTGCAATCCCTCGGAGTCAACAGCAGCGGCGTCGACCAACTGATCCAGAGCGCTTATCGCACGCTTGGTTTAATGTCGTTTCTTACGGCCGGTGAAAAAGAGGTGCGCGCCTGGACCATCCCACAGGGTTCACGTGCACAGGACGCCGCCGGCGCCATTCATTCCGACATCGCTCGCGGCTTCATCCGCGCCGAGATCGTCAGCTACCCCGAACTGATCGCCGCCGGTACCTACGCCACCGCCCGCGAACGTGGACTTCTGAGACTCGAAGGCAAGGACTACATCATGCAGGAAGGCGACATAGTCAATTTCCGCTTCAACGTATAGAAGGTTTAGCTTGCAAATCTCTATGAAAGCGTTTGTAAATTTCCAAGACTGCGTTGGGTAGGAGTTTTCGATTATCACTGACTGTAACCTGCTGATTGGCATTTTCTGGAAACGTTTTCGGACTCCAACGGCTGACGGCAAGACCGGGACTGGACACGAGTTCGCTATGGCGCATAAGGAGTGGCGAGAAAAAGGGAGTCCACAAATCTTTGTGTACTTCAATCAGAAAGCCTACAAGCCAAAATCAAAGGCCGAGGCGGAACAATGGGGTCAAGTACTTGAATTCCAGGAGAAGTTTCCCAAAGAAGGATTGTGGTGGCCATACAAGGGTAAGGTTCAGTTTTAAAAGCTGGTTCGCAATCACCTCGTAAACTACATTCGCAATCTAGCCTAACGGCCGCTTCGGCCTTCTCAGGTATGAGACAGTCAATTTGGAGTCGCCTTTGGCTGGCGCGTTCGTCCAGTTTCGATTGCTTGTTTAAGTTCCTCGCGAGCCCGATCAAGGCCTTCGGTCGCCCGGCGCAGAGTCTCACTCGTCTCAAGGTCTTCTGGTCTCTCTGCCGCCGCGAGCTTTGCAGCGTCATGTTCTGACAGGGCAGTCCAGTAGCCCTCGAGCTGCGCGCGTCGTTTGCGGGACTCGCGACTATCTCGCACGGTTGCTTCGTACAACAAGCGCGCCATTCGTTCCAATCGATCCAACCTCTGTTCAGGGGTCATTTAATCTACTCGTTAGGCATTCGGTAACGGATTTCCACGACGGCCTTCCTGAACTATGTCAATCAGCGCATCAAGTCGTCGATCGGTATGAATCTGGGATTCTGCAAGCTGCGCAAACCGTTCCTCATTACGTGCAAATCTTGCTTCGTTGCGCATTTGAGCGTCCATCAAGATCTCGTACTGTTTTCGGAATTCACTACGGGCGCGCAGACCTGCCTTGGCGAATAACTTCGCGATTCGTTCCAAACGGTCGAGGCGTTGTTCTGATGTCATTTCAGCGCTGCCTACAGTCTCAGTCTCAGCAGCGAATCATTGCCGACTTTTGTATAGTCAGTCAAGAAAACCAAAGAGGGTCAGATTTCTGCAGGCTACAAGAATTCTTGTATGGAGAATAGGACGATCCACGAGTTACACGAAGACACACGAATGACTCGAAAGAGATTTTTCCTTCGTGCCGTTTCGTGTGTTTGGTGGATCGTTCTTCGAGTTTCGGTAACTGTTTAGGTGGCTTGCCAAATTAGCGCAGTATCGCGCGGATGCCGGCGAGGACGAGGTAACCGACCGCAATTACTACCGCCAACTTGATTACCATCACGGCAATGCTGAAGAGGATCTTGATGATGCCGAGGGTTATGCCGGCGGCGGTCAGGACGATGGGGATGCCAACCGCAATGACGAAGATTGCCAAAAGGATGATGCCAATAACTCTTAAAATGTCTGTCGCTTCTTTCATCGTTAAACTCCCGCCTATCGCCTCTTTATAATAGCCGCCTGTCCGCTGCTCGTTGACTATACGACAACGGTGCGCCGCGCGTTCCCTCTAAGATTTCTCAATTTTCAGAGTGAATTCGTTAGCGCCTCCCAGAGGAGGCGGGTAGTTCAGAGTTCAAGCTTCAGCTTGCGCTGCGAAGCCGCAGCCTAAAGGCTGAACTCTGAACTTCCCGCCCAAACCGCACCTACAAAGACACGTGGTGAGTCGCGCACGGCGCGTCTTTCGGCGATAATTAGAATTCAAATCCGAAATCATGGCGTATTCAACCACAGGAAATCTTTTTAGCAAATCTCCTGCTGAGCCAGCGGCCGAGCCCTCAGCCCCGCTCGCCGAACGCATGCGGCCCCACTCGCTGGCTGAGTTCGTGGGCCAGAGCCACCTCGTCGGCGAAGGACGGATTCTTCGGCGCCTGCTGGAGGGCGCAGCAGCGCTTCCCTCCCTCATTCTGTGGGGCGCGCCGGGGACCGGCAAAACCACCCTCGCCCGTCTCCTGGCTGAAAAGACCGGCGCGCGTTTCATCGAACTGTCTGCAGTTTTCTCAGGTGTTAAAGATTTGCGCGCCGCCATCGCTGATGCCAGGGCTGAAAAGAAGTTTGGCACGCGGACTATTTTATTCATCGACGAGATTCATCGTTTCAATAAGGGCCAGCAGGACGCGCTCCTTCATGCGGTCGAAGACGGCACTATCACGTTGATCGGAGCAACCACGGAGAACCCGTCGTTTGAAGTGAATGGCGCGCTCCTATCACGTTGCCGTGTCCTCCTGCTTAATCCTTTAACTGAAGGAGAAGTGAAACTCATTCTCAAGCGCGCGCTCGAGAATAGCGAGCGCGGTTTGGCCCAGCTCAAGCCTGAGGTTGCGGAGCCTCTCCTGGAGCGTGTCGCCAGCTCGGCCGCAGGCGACGCGCGTGTGGCGCTCGCGGCGATTGAAGGCGCCGTCGAATCCACTCCACCGAATCAGGAAGGCATACGTCACATTTCGGAAGACACGATTGTCGAGTCGATGGGCCGAGCGCATTACGCATACGACAAGGGCGGCGAGGATCACTACAACCTTGCGTCCGCTTTAATCAAATCGCTTCGTAACTCCGATGTGGATGCCTCGCTTTACTGGTTGGCGCGGATGATCGAAGGTGGCGCCGATCCGATCTTCATTGCCCGCCGGCTCTGCATCCTCGCCTCAGAGGATATCGGCATGGCCGATCCTCAGGCGATGGTCCAGGCCGCCGCCGCGGCTGACATCGTGCAGCTTATCGGACTGCCGGAAGGGTTGTTCCCACTGTCGCAGGCCACCATCTATTTGGCCCGTGCTCCGAAGTCAAACGCAGTCAAGCGCGCTTATCACGCTGCGGTAGCCGATGCGGCTGAAACTTCGCGTGAACCGGTACCGCTGCACCTTCGAAATGCCGTGACGCCATTGATGAAACATATCGGTTATGGCCAGGGTTATCGCTACGTCCACAGCGATCCGTCAGCCAAAGAAGAGATGGATTGTTTGCCGGAACCGCTGAGAGGGCACAAATACTTTGAGGAGGAGTAAGTAGGACAGACATCCATGTCTTTGAGACAGGTCATTTTACGATCAAAGACAGTGACAATTTTCCATATATCATTTCACGTTTTCCATTTGTCATTCGCGGAAATCGTTGGGTATTGCCGGAAGTTCAGAGTTCGGCCTTTAGGCTGTGGTTTCGCCGTCGCAAGCCTGAAGCTTGAACTCTGAACTTCACGCCCTAGCCGCAATGAAAAATGAGAAACGTGAAATTATATATGGAAAATTTTTCTTACAATTCGCCTAAGGAAAGGAAAACAAAGAACAGACAGGAATGTCTGTCCTACACCATGCCGAAAACGAACAAGGAATTGGCTTATCTACACGAGCTCTTCGTGGCTACCGACTGGGGCGAACGATTCGCCGAATTGATTGATGAGCACGTGAAACTGCCGAAAGAAGGTAAGGTGCTTTACGTGGGTTCGGGCACCGGAGGTCATGCAACTGCACTACAGGAACAGGCGAGCGATTCACTCGAGTTTCTATGCATCGATGAAAACCAGGAGAGCCTCGAGTTAGCACGGGCCAAATCTATAGCGCTCGGCGACGCGGTGCAGTTTCAGCAGGGTGCAGTGGACCACCTCGCAGTTCCCGACAAAAGCTTTGACGTCGTAATTGGTGACGGTTCGTTGGTGCATGCCAGTCGTATTCCCAAAATGCTCAGCGAGATGTCCAGGGTGGCCACGCCGAATGCTTTGGTCGCACTGGTTCTGCCGACCTTCTCCAGTTTTGGCGAATTCTTTTCGATCTACTGGGAAGCATTGCACAACTCGGGTTTCAACAGTCATGAATCGGCTGTCGAAGGTCTGATTTCGAAATTGCCGTCCGTTTCTGCCATGGAGCAGATGGCAGAGCAAGCCGGGCTATCGGATGTAACTAGTTGGACCAGAATTGAGGAGATTGAGTACGCTTCAGGTGAGGCCTTTTTGAGTGCGCCGCTGATTGAGGATTTCCTGATGCCGGGTTGGCTGCAATCACTGCCTGTCGAGTCTTACGGGCAAGTCACAACGGAGATCGCGCGGCTAATCAACGAGGAACGTCATGAGGCGGAGTTTCCGATTTCATTTAAAGCGACCCTGCTGGTTGCGAAGAAGGCGCTCATCCAGTAAACCGGGTGAGGCCGTTTACGAGTTCATTTTCTCTTTCGCTTCCTTCGCGGCTTCCCTTTCACCCTCGTCCAAACCTTCCTTAAACGCCCGCTTGCTTTGTCCCAGCGACTTTGCCAGTTGCGGCAACCGGGTAGCGCCGAACAGCAGAAAAACCACAGCTGCGATAATCAAAAGCTCTGTGGGTCCCAGGTTTGCGATTGCTAAAACAGTTTCATTCATACCAGCCTCTTTCGGGGGATTAGGGTGTTGTCTTTAGTTCTCACCGTTGTTGGATTCGTAAAACAGATACTTTCTCCACGTCTCGTCGGCGCGTCCCAGGTAGCGCATGATCTGGCGGTTCACATGTAAAGAAAAACCACGCGGCCGGCGCAGGAGGTGCATGCCCGATTCTTCGGGTGTTCGGTTTCCCTTGCGGTGATTGCACCGCTTGCAACATGCCACCAGATTATCCCACGTTGATTCACCTCCACGCGAACGCGGCAGCACGTGATCCAGCGTTAGCTCTGATGGCGGATGTTGTCGTCCACAATACTGGCAAGTGGAATGATCGCGAAGCAGAATATTCTTACGCGATAGAGAGCGCCGTTCGAATGGAATGTGAATGTACTCAGTCAGCCTGATCACAGAAGGCGCATGAATTGTCAGCTTTGCCGAGTGCAACATATGTCCATTGTGCTCTTCAACCCTGGCGACTCCCTTAAAAATCATCACCACCGCGCGCCTTTCATTGCACACGTTAATGGGCTCAAAGGAAGCATTCAGCACTAGGACTCGACCGGTCATAAGGAGTCCGATATTACGCGACCCCCGAAAGGGTGACAAGTGACAAGTGACATGTAAGAGGCAGAACCGATAGTTCTCAAACGACAGAAAGCCCCTAAATCTTGGGGCTTTCTGATGGCTTGTCACTTGTCACTTGTGACGTCGTCGCTTCGGGAGAACGGCTATGGCATTCAATACCGGTTACCAGTGCCAGACCTGTGCGTAGTCTTCCAACAAACCGGCGATATCTTCTCCCGGAATAATTTTCACGCCGTCAATGCAGCTTTCGCTTGTGATCCCGCGGGCATCCAGATCGTCGCGTACCGCAAACACCTTAACTCCCTTCTCCTGCAGCTTGGCTATGTCCTCCGCCGGCCGAGCAGGATGATTTATGCCAGCCGTGCCAATGATGAGCCGGGGACATTCCTGCTCTACGAGATAGTTCACGGTATTTCCACGTAGCAGAATATCCAGGTCAGCTCCTGAATTCTTCAAGGCTCCACTGAGCCATAGAATCGTGTCGTCCTGTTCTTCGAGTGTGCCGCGATAAGCTGTTTCCAGTATGTTCAGAATCCTCATTGCGCTTCTCCACTTGAATGTTTGACAAAGTTCAAATGAACTTAAGATTTGTACAGCGAAGGATACAAAAATCTATCTTACGCGACGCTATTTGCTGGGAATCACGAGTGTGTTAGTTGATTCGGCGGCCATCTTTAAGAAGTCCGCCGGGCTACCTCGTTTCACCCCGTCGACTGCGTTCGTGGCCCCACGCTCGTCTACGCACAGCCCACAATTAACCCACGTCAACAGCGGATTGCCGTCTCCCATTTGCAGAAGTGAACTGACGAACGTTCTGGGTGTGGGATGATCTTCCTCTTCGACGGTTGTGCCTTTCACCGGATTCGCGTGTGGCGCCTGGTCTTTCGAGGCAAGACAGACTGCTCCTTCATAGGCAAATACATTTACGTGAATTCCCGCCTTTAATGCAGCCGAAATAATCCTGAAAGCAGTCGTCGAATTTGCCGACTCATATGGCGGATCCATTAAGGCCAATGTCAATCTTTTCTCAGTCATGGGTACCTCCTTTAATGCCAGAAGACTTTGGTGTTTTCCCTGACCATTGCAGATACCAGTGTTTCAATGCTCGAGGATTGAACTGATGGATGCAGCTCGGCCGGTTGAATGCCTCGCTCGCACATGGAAAAATCGTCGACCCGCAGAGTGACTCCAACCTGGGCCATACGAGAGAGAGACGAGTCAAGTATGGTCCGCCGCGAGGCGAGGACCCCGTTCTGAACGAGAAATATCGTCACCTCATGTCCGCGCTGCTTGAGAGCAGTCGCCGTCTGTTCGACAAACTGCGTATCTCTCGCCCCGAACGGATCTCTTGATTCAATAAACACGTAGTTGGTCACTTCTTACTCCTTCCGCCAGGTGGCTCTATTTCGCCAGGACTCTAAGACCATGGGGATCGGCGCGTTCTATACCGTCGACCAGGTGACTGATCGGAACACGTGCGAAGAATGTGCCTCTTCTGCCGTCCTGCTCAACACGAACGATCCCTAATCCAGGTGTACTGCCGGCCGCGTTGTTGAAGGTTGGGTTATTGCCAGTCAGCGGGTTTGGTCCACGCAGCGTAAAAAAGATTCGATTTCCGCTGGGCGAAATGTCCATCAGGTCCGGCGTCGGGTCATTACTCACCGCGCCGACAAGGCTGAACTGGTCCACTACGAGATTGCTACTGGTATCAACAACTGTGATGTTGTTGCCGAACCGCTCGCCGACCCAAAGATAACGGTCGTGCCTGGTCTTGGTTGCGCCGTGTGAATCTGACGCCGTGCCGTCGTGCGTGTAAATAAGCGTTGGCGCCGGAGTGTTCGGAGGGTTCGCGCTGGAGTAGCCGCTTAACGGGAATGAGTAGAGATCAGCTTCGAGCGGCCCGCCCGAATTTATATACAAACGTGCCTAGAAACGACTGCGTCGTTATTCAACCAGACAGAGTTTGGAACCAACAACAACTTAGATATCTGCCCCCGCAAAGTGATGCGAGCATATCATTCGAAGGTTGGGCCTGGTCACGAGACGGGCAAAGGCTTGCGGGGATCAAGCATCTGCCCAACGGCTTGCACTCAGGAATTGGAGTTTATGAGGAAACGTCCGGCAAATACGATTGGTTCACGGATTTCGGTGATTGGCCGGTATGGCTAAAGGATAATCGGCGCCTGCTGTTTGTCAGCCAGGGAAAAGTATTTTTGTTTGATACTGCGACCAGAAAATACCAGCCAGTGCTAACAGTTACCGACCAGGACGTCGACATCGGCAGCCCGAGTCTCTCAGCTGATAACCGGGTGCTCTTCTTTACTTTTGTTTCCGCGGAAGCTGACGTTTGGCTGATGACATTGGAGTAACCAGCAGCGCGTCATCGGTTATTTCGAAAGCCGTCTGTAGCGTTAACCAAGGCGCTTATAATCCCAGGCTCGCTGATTGAATGGCCCGCGTCTGGAATAATTTGCAGGTCGGCCTCGGGCCAGGCGCGATGTAGGTCCCAGGCGCTGGTCATCGGACAGACGACGTCGTAACGACCCTGAACAATCACGCCGGGAATGTGACGAATCTTGCCGACGTTCTCCACCAGATAGTTGTCCGTGTCGAAGAAGCAATTGTTCATGAAGTAATGACATTCGATGCGGGCAAAAGCGAGCGCGAACTCCGTGTCTGCGAAACGTTCTATCGAATGATGATCGAAGAACAGCTTTGACGTGCTGCCCTCCCAGATACTCCACGCACGCGCAGCCTCAACCTTTGCTTTCTCGTCGTTGCCGGTGAGCCGGCGATAGTAAGCGCTCATCATGTCGCCGCGTTCAGCTTCAGGAATCACATTTAAATACTCTTCCCACACGTCGGCAAAAAGCCAGTTCGCGCCTCCCTGATAAAACCACCGGATCTCTTTCGGCCGGCAGAGAAAGATTCCACGCAACACTAATTCAGTCACGCGCTCGGGATGCGTCTCGGCGTAGGCGAGCGATAGTGTGCTACCCCACGACCCGCCAAACACCAGCCAGCGATCGATACCGAGATGCTCGCGCAATCGTTCAATGTCCGCGACCAGGTGCCAGGTAGTGTTTTCTTCAAGGCTCGCATGTGGAGTGCTTTGACCTGACCCTCGCTGATCGAAAAGCACTACTCGATAAACTGCCGGGTCGAAGTAGCGCCGGTAATCCAACGTTAGGCCACCGCCTGGCCCACCATGAAGAAACACCGCCGGCTTGCCGTTTGGATTACCAACTTGCTCGTAGTAAAGCTCGTGAATCGGCGAGACCTCAAGTCTCCCCGTGTCGAAGGGTTCGGTCGCAGGATAAAGGGTTTTCATAGAAGCATCATACGAAGAGGGGGCTGAGATTTACCACCGGGCAGCCCGCGGTAGCGGGCGTTAGCATAAAGCCTGGGGTGGAGCGGAGCGTAACCCCAGGAACCGTCGACGAAATTATTCAAAGCCCGCGAAGCGGCCGGCAGCAGAATGAATCCGTTCATGTTATCGCTTCCACTATCGCCCGCTCCGCGGGCTCTGCAAGTTTTTTGGGTTCCGATCCTGGGGTTCCGCTACGCTCCACCCCAGGCTTTACGCTATCGCCCGCTACCGCGGGCTGGCTTAAATCTCGTCGGCGAACGACTTTTTGTGCAAAGCCTCAGAAATACATCGGTCTCGCTACGGTTAGTACGAATACCTCAGCCGCGCCGGCATCCAACAGGGCCGTTGCACACGACGACACCGTTGCTCCGGTCGTGAACACGTCGTCAACCAGCAAAACGCTTTCGCCTCTCACTAAAGCCGGATGGACCACTTGGAAAGCTTTGTCTACAGTTTTTCTTCGATCCGTCGCGTCCATACCTGCACGATGTCTTTCGGTGTGAGATGTCCGCGTCAGGCTGACGTTATCAAACGGAAGACGCGAAGCATCTGCAAGCTTATGTGCAAGCAACGCTGCCTGGTTGAAACCTCTGGCCTTCTCACGGTCAGTGTGCAATGGAACTGGAATAATCACGGTCGCTTTATTCAATGGGTGGCGTGCCTGAGTTGCAACCAGCAAATCAATCAGCCTGCCGCAGATGTCCGGCTGATGCTTGAGGGTTAAGACGGAAGCTCTGAGTGCGCCTTCATAGACCCCACACGCACGAGCCACGGTAAACTCCAGTTCATCGCAACGATGACAACGAACTTCTTCGCGTCGCTGCTCCGGCGCGCTGCCGCTCGATTGAAGCCCACATTTCCAGCATACGGTTTCGCGTCCACTAAAAATCCTGGTCTCTCGCCAACACTTTGAACATGCCACGCCAAGCGCTCGCGACTCGACACTGCCGCAGCAAATCACACATGACTGCGGATAGACCAGCGACAGTATAGAGTCGTAACAGAGACTGGCCGAGTGAGTGATGCGCATTAGAATTTAGCCGCCAAAACGCCAAGAGCGCCAAGTGGAGAAGCAGAAAAACTTAAGTTGAGCTATATCCATTTGTCTCATTGGCGAGTCACTTGACGCTCTTGGCGTCTTGGCGGCTCGCTTTTAGTGTTCTGCAAAAAACAACGGCCTCCCGGGCATTAACCCTCGGAGGCCGTGATTATGTCATCAAGTGTATTTGAATTTCTATTCTTCGTCTTCGTTCAACAGGCCGCGCTCATGCAAGTCCTGACAGCGTACGCAATGGCGCGCCCAGGGCACCGCTTCAAGCCGCTTCTCCGGTACCGCCTGGCCGCAGCGAATGCATTTTCCATAGCCGCTGTCGTCCATGCGCACCAGCGCCTCGTCGATAAGGTTTAGCATTTGCCGGTCGTTGTCAGACATCGAAACCAACAATTCCTTGGTATAGGCATTTGCTGCCATGTCCGCGGGATCCTGCGTGGCTTCGGAGTCGCGCTCACGGCTGTAAAGCTCCGCTTGCTGCACCTGGCCCACCAGGCTTTCCCGGCGATCCATTAATTTGTCGCGAAAAACTCTGACTCTTCTCTTATCCATTTTTTATTAAGCCCTCCACCCTACTTGTTTATCGACCTGCTTATTTGAACTCTTCCTCACTTCTGATACGGCAGACCATGAATGATGGTGTATGCCCGGTACAACTGCTCGAGTAAAACGACCCGCGCCATCTCATGTGTAAGCGTCAGCCGCGAAAGGCTCCAACGTTTGTCGGCTCGACTCGAGAGATCATCGGACACCCCATTTGGCCCACCTACTATGAACGTCACTTCCTTCGTCCCGTGGTCTCGCCAATGCCTCAGCTCATTCGCCAGTTGCTCGGAAGTCCACTCGCTGCCTTCGGGATCCAGCAACACATTAACGGCGCCCTCACGCAGCCCGTCTGAGATGCGCTTTGAATCTCTATCGATGCCCGCCATATTCAAAGAACCAGACGCTTCACGAAACTCCGAGACTTCGCATTTGGCGAAGTGAGAAAGCCTTTTCAGATAGACATCTATCAGCGCTTTCAGGTTCGCGTCTCTCGTCTTGCCCGTCCAGATAACTCGCAGCCGCATCGTCTAAAACGGACTGGGAGAAGCGGCGACGCGGTGACACGGAGATTCTGTTTCGCCGCGTCTCCGCGTCTCAGTGTCTCCCGATGTCAAGTTCCGTTTTCTCCCTCTTCTTTCATCTTCTTCCGGGCCAGCTTCTCATAAAGATTCTTCCGGCTAATCCCGAGGATGCGCGCCGCCTCGGTCTTGTTTCCTTTCGCAGCCGCCAGAACTTCGTCGACATACTCAGCCTCAATCTCCGCCAGTGACGGCGGCTGTGTACGTCTTTGCTGTACTCGAACGGCTGCGCAAATCGCCTCCGGCAGTTGTCCAACGTCAATGCGCGTATCGTTGGACATGATCACGGCGCGCTCTATCGTGTTGGCCAACTCGCGAACGTTCCCGGGAAAGTAATACTCAGTTAACAACTCTATGGCCGCCGGAGTTAACTGGTTTGCCGGGCGCCCGTGCTTAGCTCCATACATTGCCACAAAGGCCTGGGCCAGGTCCGGCAAGTCTTCTCTGCGCTCGCGCAACGAGGGCACCTTGATGTGCACGACGTTGAGACGGTAGTAAAGATCTTCGCGGAAGTGTTTGCGATTAACTGCATCACTCAAATCAACGTTAGTGAGCGCTATTAATCGCGCATCCACTTTGATCGTGCGCCCACCGCCCAGGCGCTCGAATTCACGCGTCTCAATCACGCGCAGCAGCTTCGCCTGCGACTCGATGGTCAGGTACGCAATTTCGTCGAGTATGAGCGTGCCCTTATGCGAAGCCTCGAGCCGGCCCGGCTTGTCTTCGCCCGCGCCGGTGAAAGCGCCGCGCTGATAGCCAAACAGTTCGGCTTCCAGAAGATCCGGAGGCAGCGTGGCGCAGTCAATCTTCACGAACGGCTGTTCGGCCCGGTTCGATTTCGAATGAATATAAGAAGCTAGGGCATCTTTTCCTGCTCCCGATTCACCCGTGATCAGCACGTTCGCGTCCGTCTCAGCCACTCGTTCAGCGAGACGAACAGCCTCGCGCATCGGTTCTGAACGCGCCACGATCTCGATCACGATTCGTTTCTCAAAGAACTGCCGGCTTCAGGAACGTCATTAGCGAGTTCCGCGGGCAATGCAACTCGTTTCGATTCCCGCCATAACCTTTCGAGGTCGTAAAACTTTCGCGCCTTCTCGTCGAAAACGTGGACGACAAAATCACCGTAGTCCAACAGGATCCATTCAGCCGTCTTATATCCCTCTACCCGAGCGGCCGCACTGCCATTCTTCTTGAGTGTTTCAGAAACGGCGTCGGAAATCGCCTGGACTTGTCGTTCATTGCTGCCGCCGAGGATCACAAAGAAGTCGGTGAAACTGGCAATTTCGCGCAGATCCAACACAACAGTGTCGATAGCTTTCTTCTCCCCCGCGGCGCGTAATGCCGTCGTGATTCTATCGTCGAGCGTCTCTTCGGCTGCCGGCGAAGGTGTAACCGGCTTGGCTGTAGCTGCAACTGAAGGTGTAGGGTGTAACGACTGTTCCTTGATAGTTGAATTACTCATTCTTGTTTCTATATAACCTGTACTTCCTGATATATTCCGCGACTTCGCGCGGCACTAATTTTTCCAGCCCTTCGCTTTGACCTGCTCGTGCTGAATGCCTGACAGCGGTAGCTGAGATGTCTAATCTGACCGCGTCAGTTATGAATATCTTCCTCTTACCGGGTTCCACAGCCGACACCGCTTCCTGATTTCTACCGCGGAGATCGACGATGGACGCTGCCACCTCGCTTCCAACTTCTTCAACTGAAAACTCAAAACCCGGTCGAGTCACCACAATCAAATTCGCCAGCGTCAGCAATCTTTCCCATTCGCGCCAGGTCGTGATTTCGCTCCACGAATCGTATCCCATGACAAAAAACAGATCGGCAAGCTCTCCCTTTTGCGAACGAAAGTGGTCGAGAGTCTCCACTGTGTACTGCCGTTCGCGGCCCTCGAGTTCGTATGTCGAAATACAAAGTCTCGGGTCGTTTTGGGTGGCGAGCGCCAGCATCGCGTAGCGATGAAACCCTGACGAAACTTCTCGGTCCATTTTGTGCGGGGCGACACGGGCCGGCACAAACAAAAACTGATCGATGGCAAAGATCTCGGAAACGCTTCTCGCTACTTGCAGGTGGCCGAGGTGCACCGGGTCAAACGTGCCACCATAAAGTGCGATTCGCTTTTTCTCGTGCATCCTCTGCTAACACGCGGCGAAACCTAAAGCGCCAGGTCAATTGTCTCGCGCTGTTGATTCGCCTCTCTCAATTCATCAAGCTTCGCGGCGACCGCGGCGACTAATGCCTTCGTGCCCTTGTTGGTCACCGAAGAGATAACGTAAAGCGGGAGACCGTCGATCTCCGTTTGTTTTCGCAGCGACTCCAGGCGTTCCGGCTCGTCGAGAGCATCCACTTTCGTAGCAACTACCATCTGCGGCCGGTCCGCCAATTCAGGGTTGTAGGCTTTCAACTCACGGTTCACCGTCATATAGTCGCTGACGGGCTCGCGTCCGGAGATTGAAGATACATCTACCAGGTGAAGAAGCAATTTGGTTCGTTCCACGTGTCGCAGAAAACGATCGCCGAGTCCTGCTCCCTCATGTGCGCCTTCAATCAATCCGGGAATGTCTGCCACGACGAAGGTGCGAAAGTCACCAAGATCAACCACACCCAGGTGGGGCTCAAGCGTGGTGAAAGGGTAGTCGGCTATCTTGGGCTTGGCTGCCGAAATGGTAGATATCAGAGTTGACTTCCCGGCATTTGGAAAACCAACGAGTCCAACATCAGCGAGCAGCTTAAGCTCCAGTTGCAACTCCAGCTCGTCGCCTTCGCTGCCGCTTTGGTGGTAGCGAGGCGCGCGATTGGTGGAAGTCGCAAAGTGGGCATTTCCAAAACCGCCACGCCCGCCTTTGGCTGCCAACCAGCGCGAACCGTCAGCGGCCAGGTCGTACAAAAACTCTCCCGACGTGCTATCAAAGATCTGGGTGCCTACCGGCACTCTAACCGTGATGTCCTTGCCTTCTCGGCCAGAACAATTAGAACCTTCGCCGTGTCGCCCTCGCTCCGCATTGTGTTCCGGGTTATAACGCAGGTGAAGCAAGGTGTTGAGAGACTCATCTGCGACGATCCAAACATCACCTCCGCGTCCACCATCACCGCCGGATGGACCACCGCGCGGAACAAATTTCTCTCGACGAAAAGCAGTTACGCCATTGCCTCCTCTGCCGCCCTTTACGCGAATCTTGGCACGATCAATAAACATCTAAATCGAAAGCGACGCCGGTAGCCAAATTCCTGGTTGGCTCAGGCGTCGCGTAATACCGGTTATTTGTCTTTAGCACAGCCTATGCGGAAGACGCCTGCTCCTGTGGGTAGACACTGATAAATTTGCCGGAGCGGCCCTTGTCTTCAAACTTGATGACTCCGTTTATCAGTGCGAAGAGGGTATCGTCCTTACCCCGGCCAACATTTTTCCCGGGCTTCCATTTTGTGCCCCGCTGACGCGCGATGATGTTGCCGCCGAGAACGCTCTCCCCGCCAAACTTCTTCAATCCCAGACGCTGCGAATTTGAATCGCGGCCGTTACGAGATGAACCAACTCCCTTTTTGTGTGCCATAACCCATTTCCGATTTCCGATTTCCAATTTCCGATTTACTAGAGTCCTTCAATCGGCAATTGGCAATTGGCAATCGGCATTCCCCCTATCCAATTGAATCTATGGTGATCGTCGTGTATCCCTGACGGTGGCCTTGTTTGCGCTTGTAGTGTTTGCGGCGCTTCTTTTTGAAGACCACAATCTTGGCGCCGCGACCGTGATCGACGACGGTGGCGGAGACCTTGGCTGCGCCCACGACCGGGCCGTCCGCATTCTCGCCATCACCAGCAGTCAATAAGGCGTCAATCTCGATGGACTTGCCAGTTTCCGCCTCGATCGACGGAATCCGGATGGTGCTGCCCTTTTCCACGACAAACTGCTTGCCGCCTGTTTTGATAACTGCGTATGACATCTCTTTATCCCTCTCAGACAAGCCCACTCACTACAGAAAAGTCGATTATTATAGGCCTCACACTCGCAAACGGCAAACGCAGACGTTTATCGGGCGGAAGCAACTACTCCACCCTGATTTTTCGCGGTTTTTGGGCTGTTTTTGGCCAGAAAATACTCCATAAAACTCGTGGATATTTCACCTGCCCGGAACTTCGGATCATCCATAATCTTCAAGTGCAATGGAATCGTCGTCTTAATGCCCTCGATCACCATCGCTTCCAACGCGCGACGCATGCGCGCAATCGCCAGGTCACGTGTGCGCGCATGTGTGATCACCTTGGCGATCATCGAATCGTAAAAGGAGGGCACTTTGTAGCCGGCATACACATACGTATCAACGCGAACTCCCGGACCACCGGGGAGGTTAAAGGCAGTAATTAAACCTGGCGATGGAGCAAACGTCTCCGGGTTTTCGGCATTAATACGACACTCGATCGCGTGGCCGACAATCATCAGGTCGTCCTGCGTGTAGCCAAGTCTCTCGCCTTCAGCAATCCTGATCTGGTTGCGCACAATATCCGCGAGGGTCACCATCTCGGTAACGGGGTGCTCAACCTGGATGCGCGTATTCATCTCCATGAAGTAGAACTTGTTGTCCTGATCAAGCAGAAACTCAACCGTTCCTGCGCTCGCGTAGCCCAGCTTCTTACAGGCAGCGACGGCAGCATTCCCCATTTCGTTGCGTAACTCAGGAGACAAAACCGGCGACGGTGCTTCCTCCAACAACTTCTGATGACGCCGTTGAATGGAACACTCGCGTTCGCCCAGGTGAATGCAGTCGCCGTGTTCATCAGCCAAGACCTGGATTTCAATGTGACGCGGATCCTTAACGTAACGCTCGATATAGACACTGCCATCCTTGAAAGCAGCGGCGGCTTCATTCGACGCCGTTTCGAGTGCATGCGCGAGCTCGTCTTCGCTTTGCACAATGCGCATCCCGCGGCCACCGCCGCCGGCTGATGCTTTTACAATCACTGGAAACCCGATCTCGCGCGCAATCCTCAACCCTTCGACTTCCGAGGTTATGGGATCGGGACTCCCGGGCACCACGGGCAAACCCGCTTCCGTCATGGCCCGGCGCGCTTTCACCTTGTCTCCCATCAGGCTAATGATTTCTGCCGGTGGGCCAATAAACTTGATATTGCAGGCAGCACAGATCTCGGCGAAGTAAGACGACTCTGCAAGAAAGCCATAACCCGGATGAATTGCGTCGACGTTGAAAATCTCCGCGGCGCTGATGATGGCAGGAATGTTGAGATAGCTTTGGGCCGACGGCGCCGGACCAATGCACGCCGCTTCGTCTGCAAACCGCACGTGCAGTGAATCGCGATCGACATCGCTGTGGACTGCGACCGTGCGGATCCCCATTTCCTTGCAGGTCCAGATGATCCGGCAGGCAATCTCGCCGCGATTGGCGATCAGGATTTTTTTAAACTTTCGAAGCTCCGGCATTAGCGTTTGTCCAAAGTCCAATGTCTCCAAAGAGGGACCGGCGACGGACGACCGGCGACCGCGCAATCATCGAGTTCGGACTACCCTCTTATTTGCGCTTCCGTCGGTCGTCGGTCCTCCGTCGCCGGTCTATTTTTTGATTCCGAAAAGCGGCTGGCCATACTCGACGGGCTGCCCATTTTCCACGTAGATCTTCGCTACCTCGCCGCTCGTCTCAGATTGAATCTCATTCATTAATTTCATCGCTTCGATGATGCAGACAATGGTATCGGGCTCTACCCTGCTGCCAATCTTCACAAAAGAGTCAGTGTTAGGCGAAGGTGAGCGGTAGAACGTCCCGACTATCGGCGAAGGAATGATGTAGAGATCCTGATCCTCGGAGGCTTCCGTCTGTGCTTTGGCTCCCGGATGGGAAGGCGCTACAGAAGGAGTTGAACCGGTTTCAGCGGCTGGTAGAGTTGTAGTGGAGGGAGCAGAGCCAGAGACTGTTTGAGGGTGACCAGCAGCGGCGCCGGTCGATTCGCCGGCTTCTGCGCCTCGTCGAAAGCGCACTCTAAAGTCTTCGCGCTCCAATTCAAATTCGGTGAACTCGTTTTCGCGAATCAACTCGATGAGCTCGCGCAGCTCATCCAGGTTCACAGGAATTTCAGTCCGGATTTGGTTTCGACGGCGGCGGCCGCCGGCACGCGCGGTAGAATCCTGTTCAACCGAAACTTCGTCGGTCGTCTGCGGTTGGTCGGCGGCGTTTTGACTCTCAGGATTGTTCATCTTTTTCGCGGGTTCCATCTGCCGAAGCCCCCATGCCCATCAAAGTGTTGAGCCCCAAAAGACTCGGGTTGGCAATACCGACGGTCGTTTGGGGCAAGTCCGACCGAGCATGCACTCGGCGTTACCACACGTTGAAATCTATTTCTCTTTGTCTTCGCCCGCCTCGTCTGCAGGCTTACCGGTTTCTTCAGTAGCTTCTTCAGTCGCCGGTTCCGGCGCGTCCGCCGCTACCGCGGTTTCCGCTTCGGCGTCCTTAGTGGAGGCCTTTGTAGTGGCGGCAGCTTCTTTACCACGCAAGGCGGCCATTCCTTTAGTTTCAGCTCCCTTTTTCTTCTTAGAAGTGGACGCGGAGGTCTTTCGTTTCTTCGCTGCTTCGAGCGCTTCCAGCTCGGCTCGATTACCGACCAACTCGATTATCGCGACTTCGGCGTTATCTCCAGCGCGGTGACCCAGCTTGAGAATTCTGGTGTACCCACCCGGCCGATCCTTATAACGCTCTCCCAGCTCGTCAAACAAACGCCTGAGTGCCGCGATACCGGCGGTGCGTTCAGGACGCACCTGTCCGCATTTCCCTGTCAACGCTGCTTGCTGCATGTTGCCGGCATGAAAGAACCCGGCGGCCTGCCGGCGTAAATGTAATGCCCGCGGTCCAGTATCGTCGCCTTCGAGATTAGTAGCTTTTCGAGAGAGCGTGATCACACGCTCGACGAAAGGCCTCAACTCCTTGGCTTTCGGCAACGTAGTGACGATTCTCTCGTCGCGGGAATTAATCAGCGAGACTGCCAGGTTGCGAAGCATCGACATTCGATGTTCGCTGGTCCGACCTAGTTTCCGGTGTGCTTTTAGGTGCCGCATGACTGTAACCGATATCTGCTTTATTGAGAGCACTACGAGAGCGTCTCGGTCTTGTTATTCCTCGTCGCCTTCGAAGTCGCTGAGATCGGCGCCATCGCGGCCGCCAGTTCCCGGAATCGGGTTTCCCTGTTCGTCAAACTCCATCCCGAAATCCAGGCCCATGCCGTTCAGGATTTCCTTAATCTCATTCAAAGACTTCTTGCCGAAATTCTTCGTCGCGAGCATTTCGCGTTCGCTCCGTTGGACCAAATCGCGAATCGTTCTTATGTCGGCATTCTTCAAACAATTGTAAGAACGCACCGACAACTCCAATTCGTCAACCGACCGATCCAGCTGGTCGTTGCGAGGAAGCGGCGGTCTCTCGATTTTCGAATAAGCGAAATCGTCCGTGTCTTCTTCAAAGTTGATGAAGATGGACATGTGGTCCTTGATCAGCTTTGCCGCCAGGCCGATCGAATCTTCAGGCTTGACGGAACCATCCGTCCAAACCTCAATCGTCAGCTTGTCAAACTCGGTGTTCTGACCGAGTCGTGCGGCTTCCACGGTGTAGTTGACCTTCTTAACAGGGGTGTGCACTGAATCAATCGGGATATAACCGAGCGAAAGATCTTCGTCGAAGTTTCGATCTGCGGAAACGTAACCGCGGCCACGCTTGAGGCGCATTTCAACTTTCAACGATCCGCCTTCACTGACCGTAGCAATGTGAACTGAATCGTCCAACACTTCAACGTCAGCGTCAGCTTCAATATCGGCAGCCGTAACTTCGCCGGCTGTTTCTTTTGAGATCCGCAGAGTTTTCGACTCGTTGCCGTGAAGCTTGAAGGGCACCTGCTTCAGATTCAGAATCACGTCGGTAGCGTCTTCAACTACGCCTTTGATTGAGGAGAACTCGTGCTCAACACCCTCAATTTTCACGGCCGTGACGGCTGCTCCCTCAATCGAGGATAGCAGTGCTCGGCGCAGTGAATTTCCTACCGTCGTGCCGAAGCCGCGCTCGAATGGTTGAGCGGAAAATCGACCGTAACGTTCGGTGAGTGTCTCAGAGTCGGCCGCCAGGCGGCGCGGCATTTGAAACCCGGTCCAGAGATTATTTTGATCCATAGCCATAGAATTTTAATTTCCGAGTTAGAAAAAATGTTTTCCGCGGGCCGCAATATCCGCAGCCCGCGAGTTTCAAAAAACTACTTACTATAAAGCTCAACGATAAGCTGCTCGTTGATCGAGCGATCGATGTCTTCGCGAGCAGGCAAGCCGCTGATCCGAGCAGACATGTCGCCGCCATCCTGTGAAATCCAGGATGGGCGACCGCGCCCGGCGGCGGTTTGCCACGCACTCTCTATGTGCGGGTTCTTCCGGCTTGCCTCTTTGATACTGATAAGTTCGCCGGCCTTGACCTGATATGAAGGGATGTCGACTTTGCGTCCGTTAACCAGGACGTGGCCGTGGTTTACCAACTGACGCGCCTGTCTGCGAGAGGTGGAAAAACCAGCGCGGTAAACTGCATTGTCCAGCCGACGTTCGAGCAGGAACAGCAGGTTCTCGCCGGTAATCCCCTTCATGCGCGCGGCGCGCTCGAAATAGTTACGGAATTGTCCTTCAAGGATGAAGTAGATGCGTTTGACCTTCTGCTTCTCACGCAATTGCTGGCCGTATCCGACCAGCGCCTTGCCGCGACGCATCGAGTTGCCATGTTGCCCGGGCGGTTGTGTACCGCGTTTTTCAATCGGACAAGACGGCTTGTAACACCTGTCACCTTTAAGAAAAAGCTTTGCACCTTCACGGCGGCACAAGCGGCACACCGCATCTCTATACCTAGCCAACTGTTTCTGCCTCCAGTCTAAGTTCGACGGAAAAGTTTACAGGCCGCGTAACCCTAAGGTTTTTAATCTGAGATCTTAAATTTGAGATCTGAGATCGCCGCTAGCCCTTCGTCCTTTAGGTTAATCAATTTTCAATCTTCGACAGCCACCACCGCTTCCGAGCAAATCGGCAATCGGCATTCGGCAATCGACAATTAAACTCTTCGACGTTTCGGCGGACGACAGCCATTATGTGGAATGGGAGTCGTGTCGCGAATTGTGGTTACTCTGATTCCGGCGTTCGCAATTGCGCGAATTGCCGATTCACGGCCACCACCAGGCCCCTTAACTCGAACTTCACATTGCTGCATCCCGGCTTCGTGCGCTTTCTTGGCCGCTTCATAAGCTGCCTGCTGCGCGGCGAACGGCGTGCCTTTACGCGAACCACGAAACCCGCGCGCCCCTGCCGATGACTGAGCAATGAGATTACCTTCAAGGTCGGTAATCGAAATCATCGTGTTGTTGAAAGAAGCGGCAACGTGTGCAATGCCCACAGGGACATTCTTCTTCTCTTTCTTACGAAAAACTTTTTTCTTTCCAGTTGCTTTTGCCATGTCTTTGTCAGTAGTCGTGGTCAGTTGTTATTTGTCAGTTGCCGTTGCCGTCGTGGTCCACAACTGACCACCGGCTACTACCCACTGACAAATTAACTATTTCTTGCCGGGCGCTTTCTTCTTTGCGATGGTCGCGCGTCTTGGTCCTTTACGGGTACGGGCGTTTGTATGAGTGCGCTGTCCACGTACAGGTAAAGCGCGGCGGTGGCGCAGTCCTCTGTAGCAACCGATGTCCATCAATCGTTTGATGTCCATCTGGATCCGCTTGCGCAGGTCTCCTTCGATTTCACCCTGCGCTTCCAGTATGGCCCTGATCCGGCTCAGCTCCTCTTCATTCAAGTCTGCGATGCGAGTATTAAGATTCACACCCGCTTCGTTCAGAATAGAACTCGATCGCGAACGACCAACGCCGTAGATATACGTAAGTCCAACTTCAGCTCGCTTATTTGGTGGAAGGTCGACGCCAGCTACACGTGCCATTGCTATTAATTGCTCTCCGGTTAAAAAGGGATTGCATCATTTCGCGCAATCCCGAATCTGTTATCCCTGCCGCTGTTTATGTTTCGGATTGACGCAAATCACCCTGACCACGCCCTTGCGATGGATGACTTTGCATTTGTCGCACATCTTTTTTACTGAAGCCCTGACTTTCATTTATCCAACCCTCAGGTCAAAATCAAACTATTTATACCGGTACGTTATCCGTCCCCGGTTTAGGTCGTAGGGCGATAATTCGACCAACACTCGATCACCCGGAAGGATGCGAATAAAATGCTTACGCATCTTGCCGGATATGTGCGCAAGCACCTGATGTTGGTTGTCTTCCAACTCGACCCTAAACATCGCGTTAGGCAAAGTCTCAAGGACTTTAGCCATAACTTCTATAGCTTCTTCCTTCGCCATATCCGCTCAGAGTGAATTTTTTGCCGTACCGACAAACTGCGAATAGTAGCATGCCACCTGGGCTTTGCCAAGCCGCGGTGACAGTTGGGGTTACGGCGTCAACTTGACGTTGCCAGAACCACTTCGGGAGGCTTATGGGAAGCCACTTTTGTAAGCACTTCCGGGCCCTCCTCCGTTATCGCTATAGTGTGCTCCGTATGGGCACTCGGCTTCCCATCCAGCGTGACCACCGTCCAACCGTCGGCCAGCACCTTCGTGTAGTGCGTGCCCAAATTTATCATTGGCTCAACCGCAAACACGTACCCAGCCTTGATTTTCGGGCCTTGACCAGGCCTGCCGTAATTGGGAATTTGCGGATCCTCATGCATTCGTCGACCGATCCCGTGCCCCACATAATCCCGGACCACTGAATAACCGTGCGCTTCAGCATGCTGCTGCACCGCGGCGCCGATGTCACCCAGATGGTTGCCCGGGCGGCACTGTTCAATCGCGAGATCCAGACACTCCTCGGTCACTCGAACCAGATTCAACCACTGTTCAGAAACTGTTCCCACGGGCACGGTCGTCGCCGTATCACCTACAAATCCATCGAGTGTCACACCGCAATCGATCGAAAAGATGTCACCGTTCCGGAGTTCATAGTCCGAAGGGAAACCGTGGACGACCTGCTCGTTGACTGATGCGCAGATTGAATAGGGAAAACCATGATAACCCTTGAAGGTCGGCAGCGCGCCCGCATCGCGTATCATCTTTTCCGCCGCGCGATCAATCTCGATCGTGGTGACGCCGGGTTGGGCCATCGCCCTCATTTCTTGCAGAACCTGCCCAACCAGCTGCCCCGCAGCTCGCATCTTTTCAAGCTCTTTTTTCGACTTCCCGATAATCATAGGGCGGTGACCGGTGACAAGTAATGAGTGACAGGCGACACGTAAAAAGTGGTGCTAAGTAACACCCACCTGACTTGTCACTTGTCACTTGTCACTATTTTTTCAATGTCCGTGTAAAT
>DASQKG010000119.1:0-8819 GCA_035630655.1 Pyrinomonadaceae bacterium | reverse complement strand
TTTAGAAACCGCTACGTTGGGCGGCAGTGTTTTTTTAGGCAGAGGGAATTTTCAACTGGCAAGTCGGCTAGGCGATGCGAAGGTATCGCATTCAAACAGTTTGCTAAGCGATATCTCCGGTACACTCGAGGATGCTGGTCTATCGCTACAGGATGTCGAGTTGCTTGCGTGTGCTTCCGGACCCGGTAGCTTTACCGGCTTGCGGATTGGGGTCGCCACCTTGAAAGCCTTGGCCGCGACGCTTGGAGTGCCCTGTATCGGCGTATCCACACTTCCAGCCGTGGCCCACGCTGCAGGACCTTCGCGTGCTACAGTGGCTTTACTGCCGGCCGGACGAGGCGAGCTCTTCAGCCAAATGTTTTCCGTTTCAAACGATGGCCACGTAACCGAACTCGATGTGGCGGCGCACGTTTCTCCCGAAAGGTTAATGGAGAAATATGGTCCGCTTGAAGAGGTGACCTGGGCCGGCATCGGCGCGCACGCGCAGGTCGATTTTCTCAAGAGCCAGGCGCAGGAACGCGGTATCACGTTTCACGAAATGACGATCCCGAACTTAACAGAGGGCCAAAAAATGGGACGGCGGGCGTCTCGCCCGCCGTCGTCCCTGGCTAATGTTGAATCGCAGGATAAGCCGTCCGCATCGTTGCGAGCGGGACGCCCGCGGTCCCAAGGTTGGAGGCTGGCGCCTAAAACTGATAGTCTCGCCAGTCATGTTGCAGCACTGGCCCTGCAGTTATTCGAAAGCGGAGCTGCGCAATCTGCGCACACGCTTACTGCCGTTTACGTGAGACCGTCTGACGCCGAATTGAAGGAACGATGTCTCTAACAGAGCGCGCATTCACGGCCACGGCCCAGGATTTTTCAATCACCCAGATGACGGAGCACGACCTTCTTGAAGTCGTTGAGATTGAAGAGACCACGGGCCTGAGTCGCTGGGGTTGGGCTGCTTATTACTCGGAGCTTCAGGGTCACCATAATCACCTAATGCTGGTGGCCCGGGTCGATGGCGCCGAGAGGCAGGATCATCGGCACCGTCTGGCCGGGTACATTGTCGCTCGGCTGGGAGCCGATGAACTGCACATAAACAACGTCGCGGTAAGAAACAAATATCGGGGTCGCGGGATTGGCCTGAAGTTATTAAACAGCATCCTGACGCAGGGGGCGCGTTCAGGGGCAGCACGCGCGTACCTGGAGTTGAGGGCTGGAAATAGTGCGGCCCTTGCACTTTATGAAAAGTGTGGCTTCCAGGTCACCGCGCGTCGAGCCAGATACTATTCAGAACCGACGGAAGATGCGCTCGTCATGACCGTTCACCTTCAGGGAAACGCTTGATCCATCGTGATAATTGGGCTACCATTTTTTCGTGTCCGCAACAATTCCTGGAGGTATTTCCAACCGCCTCCTCAAACCAATCTTGCCAGGCCCATCGTCTGAAAGGAGACATGTGCGAAATGGACATTTCAACCACGGATATGCTTAAAGAAGAGCTGATGAATCGAGATCCTGAGTTTCGGGAATTGGCCCGAGAACATACTCGATACGAACAAAGGTTAAGTGAATTATCAGCCCTGGCTTATCCGAGCGACGAAGAACAGTTGGAAGAGGTTACCCTCAAGAAGAAGAAGCTAGCCCTAAAAGACCAGATGTATTCCATAATGATGCAACACCAAAAAAACCAGAGCGTAAGCCATTAATACAAGACGGGAAGAGTATTTCCCAATCGATTTCTTTTGAGGGGACGTGAATTCTTTGACACGTCCCCATTTCTTTAAAACAGGAGTCACCAGTAAAGAATTCATCCCGTTTAGAATGCGGACTTGTCCGCGCGGGGGGGAAAAATAAACGTCGGGGCGCACGAGTGTGCTATCTAAACGGAGCAAAGCATTGATATGGTGCGTGACGGAATCATATATGTGTTGGTGCCGAGCGCACTCGCAATGGTCGCATTTATCCTCGGTTATTGGCCCGTAGGGATTCTGTTGGGTGTCTTGGCGGCTTTTATGGCTTTCTTCTTTCGCGACCCGAGACGAGAGCCTCCAGCCGACAAAGATGTAATTGTCTCACCGGCTGACGGCCGCGTGACGCGGGTCCAGCGAGTGGACCAGCAGAGCGATGATTCACCGACGCTGGTCAGTATTTTCCTGTCGCCCTTTGACGTCCATATAAATCGCGCACCCATCGCGGGTGAAATCACACGGGTAGCCTACATGAAGGGCAAGTTTTTGATTGCGACCGACGAAAGCGCGAGCGTGGTTAATGAACAGAATTCTCTTACCATCGAAGGCGAAAAGATAACAGTTGTTTGCAAACAGATCGCCGGCATCCTGGCACGGAGAATCGTTTGCTGGAAACACGCCGGAGAGCAGGTCGCCCTGGGGGAACGGTTTGGTCTGATAAAATTCAGTTCACGAACAGACATCGTGATGCCGGCGAACGTGACTGTGTCAGTTAAGAAAGGCGATCGCGTCAAAGGTGGAACCAGCATCATCGGAAGAATTCGATGAGGGTTCCTGCTCGAACAGACATGGAGACGGAAACTAAAAATCCTGAGCGGCGTGGCCTGGGGAAGGGACTATATTTAATTCCTTCTGTCTTCACGGCTGCGAATATTGGCATGGGTTTTTACGCCGTCATGTCAGCGGTAAGAGGCTTCCAGCTTATCGGTACGGGCAATGAATCTGATTTGGTCCTTGCGGCGAATTATCTCGACAATGCCGCCAAGGCCATTGGCTGGGCGGTCTTGTTTGACATGCTGGACGGCAGGATCGCGAGACTCACCAAAACTACGACCGAGATCGGAGTTCAACTTGACTCCATTGCCGACGTTGTAACCTTTGGTTTGGCGCCCGCAGTTCTCGCGTACGTTTGGGGTTACGGGGCGACGTTAACGGAAGGAAGCGAGCTACACAGCCTGGCGTGGTTTCTTTCGTTTATGTATCTGATGTGCGGAGGCTTCCGACTTGCTCGCTTTAATGTCCAATCCTCGCGACCACGGATTCTCGCCGAAGGCCTCATCAAGATGGACAAGAAGAGTTTCGTGGGTCTTCCCATCCCGGTCGCCGGGGGATTAATCGCCGCCATCATACATTTTGCTCCGCTTCCTTTGGTTTACTACGGACCGGAACGATCGAAGATCTATTCGTTGTTGTTGATGGCGCTCGTGGGGCTGCTTGGTGTCTTGATGGTTAGTACGCTGCGGTTTCCCAGTTTCAAGACGGTAGGAACCAGCAGTCGAAGTATGCGCACGATCATACTGGCAGTGGCCATGGGCGCGCTTATCATCCTCTATTCACGCCAGGTGCTGCTGATCATCGTGCTTGGTTACATCATGCACGGACTGCTGACGAGGGTTTTCCAAATGTTTCGACGACGATCCGATGTTGCCGAGACGACGGTGCAGACGAACTAGTACCCTGTTAGTCAATGGCTTGATCATGAGTCAATTTGATCTATGAATAGTTAGAGGTCGGGAAGGGTGGTTTACCCCCGCTCGTTGAATGCCACGAACCCGAGCGGGGGCAAGCCCCTCTTCCCGACCTCTAACTATTACAGGTAGCCCTTACGGCTCAGAGTTACACTATTGTTTCAGCGCGCGTGGCGTTTCCCTGGGTTGAGTGAACGCAAGCAGTCCGCGCTCGGTTGTCAGAAGTATGGTTTCGCCGACGGCGATCGGGGAAGCTGAACTAGTAATTTCCGCACCTACCGGTAACGAATTAACCTGCCGCCCATCTCGCATTTCAAGAACAACTCCAGCAGAGCTCGAGAGCGGCATGAATAAGGCTTCGGCGTCGGCCATCAAAGGCTGAGAAGAAATCCGTCCCGGCATTTGCCGCTTCCAGAGTCGGGTCCCCGCCAGGGAAAACTTGTAAACGAAGTTATCCAGCGAAGCCACCAGCAACCCGTCCTCGACCTTCGTCACTGCCTGCACTCCCGCCCCTGTACGATTACGCCAGATCAGACGCCCGTTTGTCGCATTAACCGCGTAGACATACCCGTCGCCGGAACCAAAGTAAACAACGTCGCTTCCATTTGCGACTGGTCCACGCACCGGCCCCCTGGTGCGAAACGACCAGAGCAGTCTCCCACTGCTTTCACTAAAGGCGAGCAGATAGCCGTCTTCACTTCCTACATAAAGGTGTGAGCCGGCAACCGTTGGCTGGCCAATGACAGGCGCGGCAAAACGGTAGGACCAACGCGCTGCGCCGGTCTTACTGTCGAAGGCATAAATGTTCCCGTCCGCGCCACCGCCAAATATCTTGCCGTTGGCGATTGTCAGGGCGCCGCGTAAAGGCACCTCGAGCGTACGCATCCAGAGTGTCACGCCGCCCTCACGACCGAGTGCACGCAGTGCGCCGGTTGCGCGCCGCTCACCAGCTTCAGGCTTTCCGGTTTCAGACGCTACATAAACTCCGTGACCATCCGCGACCGGCGAAGCAGATAGTTCGCCACCCATCTCCGAGCGCCAGTTCAGTTGGCCATCTTCCGCCTTGAGCGAGACGAGTTGCCCGCCGGCGAGAGGCACATACACACGTTCGCCATCGAAAGCCGGTGTGAGATTGATCATCGAGCTTGAGTCATACCGCCAGCCAACTGTTAGGGGTTGGCTGAGACTGACGCTTTTACCGGCGGGGCGTTCCCTGGGCGCTGTGCCGTTGCCCTGGGCGAAAGCGGACATCGCTGCGGCCAGCAAACAAAGTACTAACAGCGTGAGGCCCAAAGCTTGTCCGTATTTTTTTGCAGCTTTCATGAGAGTTGTAGGGGTCCCTCCGTGGGCGCCTCGCTTTTCGTGCACATTGGGCGCCCACGGAGGCACTCCCTACAGTGATCCTGTTCTTGAGTTATTCAAATCCGAAAGTATAATCCTCAGCTTAAATTTCAAACGTATGTTATTGGACGCATTAGTAGCCACTAGAGGTTTGCTTTTTTGATAAATGAAACTCAACACGAAACAGTCATAATACTGGACTTTGGAGGGCAGTACACCCAGCTCATAGCTCGCCGCGTTCGCGAAGCGGGAGTTTATTGCGAGATCCTGCCCTTTAATACGCCCGTCGAAACAATCCAGGCGCGCCAACCGAAAGGCTTGATTCTGTCCGGAAGTCCTTCTTCGGTTTACCAAACAGATGCGCCTCGGCCCGCTGCCAGCCTTCTCCAGTCAATACATAGCCCAATCCTTGGGATTTGTTACGGGTTTCAGATTCTGGCTTTCGACATGGGTGGGGAAGTGAAGGCCTCTCCTAATCGCGAATTCGGCTATGCTCGGCTCAAAGTGGTTGACGAAAACAGTTTGCTTTTTAAAGGCCTGCCAAATGAAATGGATGTCTGGATGAGCCATGGCGATCAGGTGACGAATGTTCCGGACGGGTTCCGCCTTACTGCTCTGACCGACGACGCACTCAACGCCATGGAGAACGCAGACCGAGGGATATTCGGCGTTCAGTTTCATCCCGAAGTTGCGCATACCCCTCTCGGCGCCCAATTACTTCGTAATTTCTTATTTTCGATTTGTCATTGTCGAGGCGACTGGTCGCCGAAGGCCGTTATCCAGGAACAGATGCAACGCATACGCGAACAGGTCGGTGAAAAGGGCCTCGTTGTCTCAGGTCTGTCGGGAGGCGTCGATTCCACAGTGGCCGCGGCGCTCGTACATGAAGCGATTGGCGATCGGCAGACGTGTATCTTTGTTGATAACGGACTGCTGCGTGAAGGTGAATTCGAGTCGACCCTGGCTTTATTCGAACAACGAATGAAGCTGAACATCACCGGCGTGCGGGCCGGCGAACAGTTCCTCGGTGCGCTAAGCGGAATCATTGATCCGGAAGATAAGCGCAAACGAATCGGCAAAGTGTTTATCGATGTCTTCGAGCAGGAAGCCAAACGTGTAGGTGATGTTGCTTTCCTCATGCAGGGCACGCTCTATCCGGACGTGATCGAATCGGTGTCCGTGCGCGGGCCTTCATCCGTCATCAAGAGTCATCACAACGTAGGCGGATTGCCTGAAAAGATGAACCTAAAGCTGATTGAGCCACTCAGGGAATTGTTTAAGGACGAAGTGAGACTGATGGGCAGGGAACTGGGCGTGCCGGAAGAAATACTTACCCGTCATCCCTTTCCCGGTCCCGGCCTTGCGGTGCGAATCATAGGCGAAGTAACGGATGAGCGCGTCCGGCTGCTTCAGTCCGCAGACAGAATTCTCGACGAAGAATTGCGTGCAGCAAATCTTTATAACGCCGTATGGCAAGCCTTTCCCGTGTTGCTGCCAATTTCCACCGTTGGCGTTATGGGAGATGAACGGACATATGAAAAGGTAGTAGCAATTCGCGCGGTCACCAGCGTAGATGGAATGACGGCGGATTGGGCCAGGCTGCCGCACGATGCTCTGGCAAGAATCTCTTCTCGCATAATTTCCGAAGTGAAGGGAATTAACCGAGTCGTTTACGACATTAGCTCCAAACCACCAAGCACGATCGAGTGGGAATGACCCTCGGCAAGACTAATCTCCCTGGAGCGCGACGGCCAGGTGCGGTTTTGGTCCAACCCCGCGATATCTCGTCCTAAACGGTTGGCTGTTGTGCAACGAAGCGTTGTCAAGCCGCCGCGGACCAGAGCGGCCGTGCCGCAGCACTCCAAAAAGTTCACTCTTGCCGATCATCCCTTGCGCTTCAGCAGAAGCCCGCCTTTTTGTTCCGCCGGCGCCAACTCCCAATTCTCTTTGAGTTGTAACTTCCAGCCGGCGCCTACCAACGGACGATCATTCAAGTTAGTCGGTGAGGCAACTAAGACCCGCGAGGCGCGGCCGCCTTCTCGAACCATTAATGCTCCGTCAGAGACCTCCACAATCCCCCATTCATCGCTGATGCGAAGGGTTGGATAAATTGTGCCGTTTTCATCAAGCGGTATCAGATTATTTGGGTTGAATGAGTATTGAATACTCTCGGTCAGCGGCAGCGTCAACACGGGCTGTTCCAGAAATCGAGAGCGGTACTTTTTCAGCAATTCCTGACGAGTGTTGTCTCTCGCCGTTTTTCATCACATTTACTACTCAAGTTCTCAGGGCAGCTCTGATTAAGTCAGATTTTGGATTTGTACCGCGAAGCGGTTATGGAATTCAGCCCAGGGTTGCCGCGTTGCGCGGCTACCCTGGGTTCGAATTGTGGAAGAGGCTCAACCCCAACGGGGTTGCGTCCTGCGTTTACAATCCTTTCGCAACCCCGACTCACGTCGGGGTTGCGAAGAATCTCATAAGTACTCTTGAACCCAGGGTTTCAAAGCAAACCCTGGGCTGGGGTTTGCCAACGCCTTCAGCGTTATCAAATCGGAACGCAACTGGGAAATGAGATTTCGACGCTACTCGCTTACCCTTCATTAACACCGCTTGATCGAGCGTGGTATAGTGACAACCTCACGTTTGAATTTTCTTCTGAAGCCGATTTCCAATTAGATAGCCCGCTCTTTCATTGCACTTATGCCGGAACAAAGATTCGCACACCTTCATCTCCACACTGATTACAGCCTCCTGGACGGCGCTATACAGATCAAGCCGCTCGCTAAACGGACCGAAGAATTGGGCATGACAGCATGCGCCATGACCGACCACGGCAATATGTTTGGCGCAATCTCTTTTTACAACACGATGAAGAGCCGCGGCATAAAGCCAATCATTGGTTGTGAGACATACATCACACGCGGCAACCGGCGAGATCGGGCCGCTTCGGCCCCAGGTGAGAAGGCGAACTTCCATCTTATTCTGCTCGCCAAAGACCTGGAGGGTTATCGAAACCTGGTTCGACTTACTTCAAAGGCCTATACGGAAGGGTTTTACTACAAGCCACGCATTGATAAAGAGCTTCTGGCTGAGCACTCGAAAGGCCTAATAGCTTTATCCGCGTGTATGTCGGGAGTTCCTTCTGCCATGCTGGCTCGCGACGCATGCAATGACGCGGCCGCGGCGGCGGTGGAATTTGAGGAAATCATGGGGAAGGGAAACTACTTCCTCGAGATTCAGGAGCATGGCCTCGATGCGCAGCAAAGAATTCGCAAGCCCTTGGTTGAACTCTCAAAACGCACCGGTGTGCCTCTGGTCGCCACAAACGATGCGCATTACTTAATGCCGGATGATGCGCGCGCCCACGACGTGCTGCTTTGCATCGGTTCCGGCAAGACCGTCAATGAGACCAACCGCCTCCGTTATGATAGTCCAAACTTCTATGTACGCTCGCCGGAAGAGATGTGGCGGATATTTGGTAACGAATTGCCCGAGGCACTTACGCGCACAGTCGAAATCGCCGAACGATGCGACCTGCGGTTGCCGGAAAATGTAAACCATCTGCCAAACTACCCGATTCCGGACGGTGAGACGGCAACGATCGACGAGTATTTCGAGAAGGTGGTCAGGAACGGATTTGAGAGCCGCCGGCAGAAGGTCTGGGAACGGCAGCAGGCGCGCGGGGAGCTGAGGTATCCAATTTCGGATTATCAGACGCGACTCGCCAATGAGATTGCGATGATTAAGCAGATGGGCTTCCCCAGCTACTTCTTAATCGTCTGGGACTTTGTTCGGTATGCCAAAGAACATGCGATCCCTGTCGGCCCTGGCCGCGGGTCGTCTGCCGGTTCTCTCGTAGCTTACTGCCTCGAAATAACTGATGTAGATCCTTTACAGTATGACCTCATCTTCGAGCGATTCCTTAACCCCGGCCGCGTCAATCTTCCTGATATCGATATCGACTTCTGCGTGAGGGGACGCGCCGACGTGATTAATCACGTGGCAAACCTCTACGGCCGCGACTCTGTCTGCCAGATTATCACCTTCGGAACCC